>JAFGVJ010000353.1 GCA_016938055.1 Prolixibacteraceae bacterium | reverse complement strand
AATAAAAAAATGATGGTTGAATTGAATGAAATAAAGCTGAGACTAGCGCAGCAATCTGATTTGGAAGTAATCACCCAATTGTTTTTTGAAACCATTCAGCATGTTAACATCAGGGATTATTCCCGGGAAGAGGTCGACGACTGGTCCTCGTGGAAATCGGATGTTGATCAATGGCTGGAAAGGATACAGGAACAGTATTTTATTGTAGCTGAGAAAAAGAACAAGATGGTAGGTTTTGGTTCATTGAACAAGGACGGATACCTGGATTTATTGTTTGTAGACAAAGACACGCAAGGACAAGGTGTAGCCAATGCCCTTATATCTGAGCTAGAGCGAAAAGCAATCGAACAACAGAATGACTTCATTTATTCCGACGTCAGCCTAACGGCCAGGGGATTTTTTGAGCATAGAGGATTCATTGTGGAAAAGCAACAACTCAAGCAATCAAAGACTAAAGCGCTGATTAACTTTAGAATGACTAAAAAGATACCGTTCGCTTCACTTTGATAATTGTTTTAAAATAACTACCTTTGGCGTTAGTAATGTAAAAGATCAGTATGATTTTATCATTTGGTTCAAAGGATACTGAAAAGGTTTGGAATGGAGAGCAAATAAAAAGCATTCCCCTGGAGATTCAACAAATCGGAAGAAGAAAATTGAGGATGTTGAATAATTCACAAAATATAAAAGATTTGCAGGTTCCACCCCCTAATCGTCTAAAGAAGCTTTCAGGTAAGCTAAAAGATTTTCATAGTATTCGAATTAATGATCAGTGGAGAATCATATTTCAATGGAGAAACAACCATGCAAGTAATGTGGAAATTATTGATTATCATTAAATAAACAAGCAATGGAAAAGTTGGCAAATATCCATCCCGGAGAGGTTTTACTGGAGGAATTTCTTATTCCGCTGGAGATTTCTGCTTACCGATTATCAAAAGATCTGGATATTCCTCAAACAAGAATTTCACAGATATTGAAAGGGAAAAGACGCATCACTGCTGATACAGCGCTTCGATTAAGTTCATATTTTGGCAATTCAGCCAAGTTTTGGCTTGGCTTGCAGGATGACTATGATATTGAAGAAGAGAGAGAGATTAATGAAGCAGCTTTTAAAAAAATTCAAATGTTACGATCAGCTTAAAAAAAGCGCTTGCCCTTATTTGAAACGTGCAAGCGCTTTTTGTTTTATTGGATGGATTGTGCCGTTTCGACCAGTTCCAGGAATTCGGAACGGAAACCATGCTCATCGGCTCCCACAGCCCCTTGTCCCCAGTCCATCACATCGTCGAAGGTAAGGCTGCCCTTGTATTCCGATTTTTTCATCAACAAGCCAAAACCAGCCACTGCCGTTGCAAAACGCATGTTCTCCGATGCCGACTCAAAGCTGATGGCCTGGTCCACTGCATCGTGGTTCAAAAGTATGCTGTTTTTGGTGCCAGGTTTCTTGTAACGGAATTCCAGCTCACAAAAGGGTCCTTCGGGATTTTCGGTTGGTATGATTTCGTAAAAGGCTGTGATGCTTTGCGAAGCCCCTATTTCACCTGCATCGACCGTATCGTTTTCAAATTCTTCATTCTCGAGTACCCGGTTTTCATAACCGATCAAACGGTACGCATCAACGCTCTTTTCGTTGAAAGTCAGTTGGATTTTGCAATCTTCGGCCACGGTGTAAAACTTTTGTTTTTCGTACACGAATACTTTTTTCAATTGCTCCAGGTTGTCGATGTATTCATAGTTGCCGTTGCCGTTGTTGGCCAGTTGTTCCATCATGGCATCGTTCAGGTTGCCCTGCCCCACACCCAAAACAGTGAGGTAGATTCCCGACTTTCGTTTTTCTTCAATCAACTTTACCAACTCTTCGGTTGATGATGGGCCCACGTTGAAATCGCCGTCACTTCCTACAATTACCCGATTGTTTCCACCGGGGATGAAGTTCTTTTTGGCAATTTCATAGGCGGTGATGATGCCCTTTGCACCAGCAGTGCTCCCCCCGGAATCGAGGTCTCGCAGGGCACGTTTGATTTTGTTTTTCTCGTCGCAATAGGTCGATTCAAGTACCACCTTATCGGCACCGGCATAGGTGACAATGGCAATACGGTCGGTGCCGTCCAGCTCATCCACCAGCATTTCGAAACCTTTTTTCAGCAGTTCCAACTTATCGGGGCTGCTCATGGAACCCGAAACATCGATGAGGAAGACCAGGTTGGAAGGCCCGGTTTCACTTTGTGACAGGGTCTTCCCTTTCAAACCGATCCGTAAAAGATAATGCCCTGGATACCAGGGGCAATCTGTGGCTTCGGTATGAATGGAAACATTTTCGGATGTTGGCTCGGGATCATCAAAGGTGAAGTAGTTGATAAATTCTTCGGTGCGTACCGCAGCTGTTGGCGGCAAGGAACCCAGGTTCAGGTACCTGCGGGTATTGGCGTAAGAACCGCCATCGGCATCAATACCAAAGGTCGATTTAGCTTCTTCGGAAGTTTTGACGAACTTGTTCTCACCGTAGTCGGTATATTTCTCCTCGGCAGCTTCTTCCCCGCCATTCATTGCATACGATGCATCCATGTTAAAATTCGGACCGGAACTGTATCGATCATCCTCACAAGCAATAAGCAGAACAACAAGGATCAACATAGTGGCGATTCTTTTTTTCATAGCGTAGTTTTTTTGGTTATAGCCTACAGACGCCTGAACCTGGCAAATGGTTGCTTCTGATCAACAAAAAGCAATCAGGGCTTCACTTCAAGTGAAACCCTGACGCTTTCGCTTTTCTGATCTGTAACTATGAAAACAGCCTGTAAGGACTTAAAATTCTCCGCCGCCCATGTCCATCATGCCACCTCCTTCGCCGCCATTTTCAGCGCCGTTGCCGGGACCCATTTTCTGCCGGTAATTGTTGATTTTGTACGACAAGGTCAGGGCCACCACGGGTGATCGCATGTCGAAATTCCTTTTGGCATAAAATTCGGGACCCGATGATTCAAAGCCGAACTTGGCCGTGTTGAACACATCGCGCACAGATAAGGTGGCTGATAGTTTGTTGCTGAAAAACTCTTGCTTCACCGCTAAATTCGTAAACATGAACCCTTCGCGGCTTCCCTGCGCGGTGTTACTGGCACTGTGGTACATGCCGTCGAACTGCAGTTTGGTGGTTTTTCCCACCGAAAAGATGTTGCTCAAACGGGCATGCCAGTTGAAGCTGGGCTCCATCATGATGGGCCGCCCGTTCAGTTCGCCTTCAATAGCATAATGGTAGGCATTTCCCATCAGGTTCAGCATCCACCACTTGGTGGGGTTGGTATTCAACATGAGTTCCAAACCGGTTGAGTAATCGGCCCCCACGTTATCGACACTTTGCAGCATCACGTTATCGGCATAAACGCTGGTGATACGCTCAATTTTGTTGTTGGTTTTCCGGTGATAAATTTCAGCCGACAAGAAGCCTTTGCCCAGGGGTTTTTGATAGCCCAGTTCGTAGGAATCGATGTATTCGGGTTCGATGGACGGATTCCCAATGCGCACGTTGTAAGCATCTTCGTAGGTAATGAAGGGCTCCAGGTAGTAGCCCCGGGGCCGGTCGATCCTGCGCGAATAACTGGCAATCATTTGCTGCTCGGAGGGCAGTTGGAACGACAGGTGCAGGGTTGGAAAGTAATCGAGCCGGTTGATGGTATGCTGATCGGTGCTCTTGCTCCATTCCAGCGAACGATTGGTATACTCGGCACGCAAGCCCAGCTGTATGCCCACTACCGGGCCTGAATGGCTGAAAGTTCCGTACATGGAGTGAATGTCGCGCTTGAAAAAGGTTTCGGAATAGTAGTCGGAAGTTGGGGATGGTTCGTAGTCCTCCACTTGATTGTACCAGTGTACATCGTTCCATTCAAGGTCGCGGTCGATGCGGGCCTGGTAACCGGCTTCCAGCTTCATTTTTTTGCTGAAGGGATGAATGTAATCGGCTTTCAGTCTGAACTGGCGGTCGGAGCCCACTTCCCAGTTTTTTTGTCCGCGAATAAGGGCATCGCTGCCATCGAACTGGTTGTAGAGCGAATAATCTTCACCGTTCCCGGTTTCAAAATAGGCGTAAGCGGTAAACTCCTGTCCGTCGCGCTCGAAGGTTCTTTTGTAATCGAGTCCCATCGACAATTCTTCGCCTTTGCCTTCGCCCAGGGTTTCGGTCGATGAACGCACATCGTTACCGCTGCTTGAGTATTCGTGAAATTCCGAAAGCCCCTCGTTGTAACGGTTGCGGCCGTTGCCACCAATGTTGAAAGTGAGCGTATTGTCGTCGTTGATATAGTAATCGAAACCGGTTTTCAACGACCAGCCTTTGTTGCCCCTCTGACCAGATCCTTCAGACTCGGTCGTCAGCGTATCGGCAGTGGCAAAGGTCCGGTTCAGACTGGTGAATTCTCCCCCATTCTTCCGGTCCGACAAGTTACCGCTCACAAAATAGTTGAATTTTTCCTTTTTGAAATTCACCAAAAAATCACCCGCCAGTGAACCGTTGCTATCGGCCGAACTGTTTACGATGCCGCTCACCCCAACCATCTTGCTTTTTTTGGTGTTGATGTTGATGATTCCGGCATTGCCGTCGGGATCGTACTTGGCCGAGGGGTTGGTGATGATTTCGATGTTACGGATGGTGCTGGCCGGAATCTGGTCCAGGGCATCGGCCGCTTCGAAGGGTGTTGGCCTTCCATCAATCAGCACCGTGAAATTGGAGCTGCCGCGCATGGTCACGTTGCCTTCAATGTCCACGACTACCGAGGGGGTATTGGCCAGCACATCGGTAGCGGTGCCGTTGGCCGAGGTCGGAAACTGTGCCGGGTCAATCACTTTTTTATCAATTTCGTACACTATGGGACGATCCTGGGCCACAACTTTCACTTCGGCCAGGTTTTCGGAAGCAGGTTCCAGAAGAAGGATCCCCAAATCGACATTCATTTGACCGCGACCAAGTACAATGTTGTACTTGCGGGTATGTTCGTAACCAATGAATTTGGCATCGATGTAATAAGCACCGGGTTTCAGGTTGCTCACCACGAAGGTTCCGGTATTGTCGGCGATGCCACCACCGGCCAGCGATGAATCGGCTTCGGAATAGATGGCAACATTGGCATACTCAAGGGGAACATTGCTACCAGCTTCGAGGATTTTACCCTTCATACTGCCCGAAACAGCAGCTGTTGCCGGGTTTTCGGAAGGTTGGGCCATGAGTCCCGCTGATAATATTAACAGGATGAACACTAAATATTTTCTCTTTTTCATAAAACTCTGATCTTTTTAAACGCTTCTCTTTTCTAAACGATGTAATTGACTGAGGTAACAGGGAAACGTTTAAGCAGGTTTTGAAAAATAAAAGACTTTAACATTCTATTAACAGAAAGGGAGAGGGTGAGAGGGTGAGAGGGTGAGGGGGTGAGAAGGTGAGGGAATTTGGATGCTGGTTGCTCGATATTGATCTCTAAATCGAAATAATGCAAATATTAATTTCTGGGATCTCCTCCAAAATGTTTGAGTATAATGCTTAATTATCCACCAATTTAATTCTTATCATTCATCAGTGAATCCATAAATTCAACAAATTGTTTATCGAATTGCGTGCCCAGCTCTGGCCATTTTTTCCTGAAATTATCTTTCTTAGCATAATCTTTCATATAAGCTACCCAACCTAACCACTGGCTCTCTTTGATCTTATTGCTTTGATCATGATACATCAAAAAAGCTCTTTCCAAATTGCTAATTAAAATCAAGAATAATATTTGTTCCTGTCTGTCTTTTAACTTAACATCAGTATTAATCGGATATTCAATCACATCAAGTTCAGGTTTTTCAAGACACAATTCTAAAAAACGGATATACTTATCGTCCAAAGCATTATATGTGCCATATTCTCTCTCCTTTCTTTCTTTCCTTTTTTCATTAAAGAAAAGTACGAGGGCCAGGGGCAAACCCAAAATAGTAACTATTCCAGAAACTATTTGAATTAAGTCAATGAGAGTTTTCGTCTCCATTCTTCCGGTGATATTATCAAAGGCTATGATTATCGTATCCGGTCGATCGAGCGAACCAGTGCTTCATCGCGCGCAATGGCACGGATGGCCAAATAGTTGAGGATGGCTGCCACTACCGGAAAGGCCATGGGCAATTTGAATTGGTAAACCCCCTCGCCCAGCGTTTGTACCCCGTTGTGTACAAAAAACCAGGCAAGGCCAACAATACCCAACATGAGCAAGAGGTTGAGGGTGGCTGCACGCATTTGCAGTATTCGCTTTTTATAGCTGAAAATCACCAACAATTGCAGCAACAACACCATCACCATCAAGATGGTAAGCGGAAGACCGTTGTAGACCACCGATCCGTCAGATTGCGCCACAATGCCTTTCATGTTGAATAAGTAAAGCTGATCGCCGGCCACAATTTCGCCGAGATCGAGCCATACCAATATGCCCACAAGGATGAGCGAAACCAGTAGATAAAGGGTTTGTATACGTTGTATCATTTTTTGCTATTTTAGGCAAAAATAGCCAATTCAATCACATCTCAAAAGTAGTAGACCCAATTAATTGTTTCCCAGGATGAGGGGCAGGCCGTCCTTTCCGCTGCCTACCACCACCACTTTGGTATTGGGCGACTCGGCCAGTTTGAGGGTAGCTTCAATTCCTCTCATTCTCAGCAATTCGGGGGTTAAACTTGAGTTGATGATCTTATTGGCACGGGCTTCCCCTTCGGCTTCGATGCGTAGTTTTTCAGCTTCGCTGTTGGCGCTTTGCAGTTTAAACTGATAGGCCAATGCTTCTTGTTCCTGTTTCAACTTGTTTTCAATGGCATTCTTGATCTGATCGGGCAGGGTAATTGATCGGATCAACAAGGCACGCATTTCGATATTATTCTGAACAAGCACCTTACCAGTTTCATCAATGATGGCCCCTTCCACTTCGTTCCGTTTGGTAGAATAAATTTCCTCGGCGGTGAAACGGCCGGTCACACGCCTTACCGATGAGCGAACCTCGGGAACAACCAGGTTGTTGATATAATCTCCCCTGAACTGTTCATGCAGGTAACCAACTTTATTGGGAATGGGCAAAAAACGGACGGTAATGTCCATCACGATCGAAAGACCACTTTTATCGAGTACATCCATTCGTTCTTCACGCTGCTGCTCTGCCACGTCGTAGCGGATGACCCTGTTCCAGGGAGCGATCATGTGGAAACCGGGTGTAAACACACGGTCTTTGCTCAAACCGTCGCTGAAAGGGCGAAACAATACGGCGCGTTCTGTTTCTTTCATAATAATGAAGGTACGGTTTCCAAAAATGAGTAAGAGGATCAGGGCAACTACGCCCACGATCATGGCAATGGTTCTGTTTTGTGACATAAGTAAAATATTATCAATGATTAGTATTCTTCGATGTAAACCAGTGAACCAAATCCTCCGGTTATGTGGTCATAATAAAGCACACCCTTCAGGTGGTCAATTTCGTGCTGAAAGATGATGGCCGTAAAATCGTTGATGTTTTCGGTCTGCAACTTTCCGAGAGCATCGAGGTAGCTTATTTCGATGTTGTGTGAACGCCCGAGTGTTCCCCGGTAATTGGGGATGCTAAGGCAACCTTCCTGCCCGGAGTTGATACTGTCACCGTATTCAATAATTTTGGGGTTGTAATACACTTCTGAAGGCTCTCCGGGTTTATCAAAGCGCTGTACGCAGATGATGCTGAGCGAAATGCCCACCTGGGGGGCTGCAATGCCAACTCCAGTATTTAAAGTATCATGCATGGTGGCCAGCATCCGTTTGCTCAGGTGTTCAATGGTTTCACTGCCAATGTCCTTCTTTTTCACATCCCGGGCAGGAGTGCGAAGCAAAAGTGAATCGCTCTTTTGGTTGATGGTATAAAGACGCATGGGAACATGTGCTTCACCGGACATGATCATGTCCACTTCGGCCCTGCTCAGGCTGCCTGAACGACAGGAGGCCAGAAAGCACATCAGCATAACCATCAGCTGCCAGGTAAATGATTTCTTCATGGTATTCTCAGCTTAATGTCTCAAATTTAGTTGAAATTCCGACGCTTCGCAACCATAAGGGCAATTATGCGTAATAAAAGACGGATGACTGAAGACGGATGACCGAAGACAGAAGACCGATGACAGAAGACCGATGACCGATGACCGAAGACGGAGGACGGTAGATGGAGGAAAAAAGTGTGGGAATGATTTGCACATTCAAAAAAATGAATAGATTTAAACTTTTAAAATGGAGCATCATGATAAAACCATCTGAATTAATACTCAACCCCGACGGATCAATTTTTCACCTTCATCTCAAACCTGAACATATTGCCGACACAGTTTTACTGGTTGGTGACCCGGGAAGGGTTGAAATGATTTCATCGTACTTCGACCACATAGAATGTAACATTCAGAACCGTGAGTTCATCACGGTTACAGGCTGGTACAAGGGCCGGCATTTGTCGGTCATTGCCACCGGGATTGGTACCGACAACATCGACATTGTGGTGAACGAACTGGATGCTTTGGTGAACATCGACCTGAAGAAAAGAGTTCCCAAAAAAGATAAAACATCGCTCCATATCATCAGGATAGGAACCTCTGGCAGCCTCCAGGCCAATATCCCAATCAATTCATTTGTAATCTCAAAAAAGTCGGTTGGTTTCGATGGCTTGCTCAATTTCTATGAAGGAAGAAATGCCGTTTCGGATCTTGAATTTGAGAAAGCATTCATGAAACATACCCAATGGAACGACTTACTGGCCAAACCTTACGTGATAGAATGCTCTGAAGAATTGTTCAAAGAAATTTCAGGAAGGAAAACGGTGAAGGGCATCAACATTTCGGCTCCTGGTTTTTATGGTCCCCAGGGCCGTGTATTACGCCTCCCGATTGCGGATGCCGAACTGAACAACAAAATTGAATCTTTCAACTATAAAAAACAAAGAATCACCAATTATGAAATGGAAAGCTCGGCCATTTACGGCTTGTCGAAACTGATGGGTCATGAAGCCCTCACCATTTGTTTAATTATAGCCAACAGGGTGACCATGGAAGCCAATGACGATTATCATCCGAATATGAAACTACTGGTTGAATATGTGTTAAGCCGTTTAGCCGATGAATAGCATATTAAGCCTACAATAAAGAGGCTGTCTAAAAAGCCCTCTGTGGTTTCATGACTTTTTAGACAACCTCACTGTATAAGCTGATCAATTCAGACAAGCTCTATTTATTTTTTCATATCTTTTCGAACAACAAGTCAACAGGTTTGCGCACCTTCGGTGCATATTGAGCCGCATCGTCAGCTGAACGATAACCTACAGCCGCAATCACCGAAGTGGTCAATCCTTTTTCCTTCAGGCCTAAGATCTCGTCGTATTTCGCTGCATCAAATCCTTCCATGGGGCAGGCATCAATTTTCAGTTCGGCCGTTGCCGATAACAAATTAGCCAGCGCTATGTAGGTCTGTTTCGAAGTCCAGTTTTGGACTTGCTCACTGGTACGCCGGGCGACTGAGCCTCTAATCATTTCGGCATAAGCCGAAAGCTCGTCCACGCGAACACCTTTGGTGTTGGCAATCAGTTGCATATAATCATCAATCACAGGACCATTTACATGGGTGTAATTACAGAATACAAAAAGAAGGGAACTGTCGGTTATCTGGGCTTGATCCCACGATACGCTGCGCAATTGCTGACGTATTTCGGCATTTTCAATGACGAGGACTTTATAGGCTTGTAAGCCATACGATGAAGCAGACAATTTCACGGCCTCCTTAATTTTTTCCAAATCGGAAGCATTGACTTTTTTTGAACGATCGAATTTTTTGGTGGCATAGCGCCATTCCAGGTTTTTTACTATTTCCATGATATTTTGTTTCTGAACTAATTAACGATTGTTTTACAGCACAAAAATACAGCAGATGGAAATTGCCGGAAAGGTAAAAACGCCAATAAAAGAGGTATATATCCTTTATTAGAAGAGCGAGGCCTTGACTTGACGTCAGGGCCTCGCTCCCATGCTAATGATGTGTCGGAAGATGTTTACTTCGCGTAGCTTACCGAACGGGTTTCGCGAATAACAGTGATTTTCACCTGTCCGGGATAGGTCATTTCGTCCTGGATCCGTTTGGCAATATCGTACGAGAGTTGTTCCGATTCGGCATCGGTGATCTTGTCGCTACCCACAATCACCCTCAATTCACGACCTGCCTGGATGGCATATGTTTTCATCACACCCGGATACGACATGGCCATATTTTCCAGTTCGTTCAGACGTTTGATGTATGATTCAACAGCTTCGCGGCGGGCCCCCGGGCGTGCACCTGAAATAGCATCACACACCTGAACAATGGGGGCCAAGAGGGTTTGCATTTCCACTTCTTCGTGGTGCGATCCAATGGCGTTGCAAATGTCGGGTTTCTCCTTGTATTTTTCGGCCAGCTTCATGCCCAATACAGCGTGCGGCAATTCGGGCTCATCGTCGGGCACTTTTCCAATATCGTGCAAGAGGCCGGCACGGCGTGCTTTCTTCGGGTTCAAGCCCAGTTCGGAAGCCATAATGGCACAGAGGTTGGCGGTTTCGCGCGAGTGCTGCAACAGGTTTTGTCCGTACGATGAACGGTATTTCATTTTTCCGACCAAACGAACCAGCTCGGGGTGCATGCCATGGATGCCCAGGTCGATGCAGGTACGCTTTCCGGTTTCGATGATTTCTTCTTCAATCTGATGTCTCACCTTGTTCACCACTTCTTCGATTCGGGCCGGGTGAATACGGCCGTCGGTCACCAGCTGGTGAAGGGCCAGGCGGGCAATTTCGCGACGAACAGGATCAAATCCTGAAAGTACGATGGCTTCAGGGGTATCGTCCACAATGATTTCAATACCGGTGGCTGCTTCGAGGGCCCTGATGTTACGACCTTCGCGGCCAATGATACGGCCTTTGATCTCGTCGTTTTCAATGTTGAAAATGGTCACGGCATTTTCGATGGCTGTTTCGGAGGCAACCCGCTGGATCGATTTCACCACAATTTTCTTGGCTTCCTTATTGGCGGTCAGCTTGGCCTCATCCATAATTTCCTGAATGTACGACATGGCCTCGGTTTTGGCTTCATTTTTCAATGATTCCACCAACTGGGCCCTGGCTTCTTCGGCCGATAAACCTGAAATGGTTTCCAGTTGCACCACTTGCTGGCGATGCATTTTTTCTACTTCTTCGGAACGTTGTTCCACTACTTCGATCTGGTGGTTTAGGTTCTCACGGATCACTTCGTTTTCGCGGATGCTGGTTTCCAGCTCTTTGGTACGACGGGCTTGTTCATCTTTGCGCTGTAAGTAGGCCGTTTCCTTTTGTTTCAGGCGGTTTTCCTCAATGGCAATTTTGCTGTTCTTCTCGTTGATGTATTTTTCGTGATCGGCTTTCAGTTGAAGGAATTTTTCCTTCGCTTGCAGGATTTTGTCTTTCCGGATGACCTCTGCTTCGGCCTCGGCTTCTCTAAGGAGCTTTACTCTTTTGGCTTTCAGCGCCTTATCCCATATGAAATAGGAGATCGGGAAACCCAAAACAAATGCTCCGGCTATCAATATATATGTCCAAATCATTGTTTAAATTATTAGTTGATATAAAAAAAAACCACATACCTGCGCGTAATTTTTCATTAAAAATACGGCGCCAGGATGTGGCGATATTGTTGTTGTTGTTTTAGAACGTTATAAAGTAGAAAGGTAGTTCCCGAGCTCCCGGTTGATCTCCCCAATTTGTTCCAGCAGGGGTTCCTTGTCATTTTCCTGCATCAAATCGAATACCTGTGTTGCCAACTGAACGGCCGACATGGCCAGAAAATCCTGGTTGTCCTTTCCGTTATACCTTTCCTGATATTGTAAAATCCGCTCGTTGATAATTTTCGCGGCCTTACGTATCTTTTCTTCATCATTTCGCTTTATCCGCATGGGATATCGCCTGTCTGCTATCGTTATATTGATCGATAATTCATCGTTCATGATGACTCGTCTTTATTGATTTAAAAGTGCAATACACTGATCAACTTCACGGATGATCTTGTTAATTTTCTGCTTTGCCGCCTGATTATCAGGATCGCCTTCGACAAAAGCCCTTGCTACCTTTAAATTCTCATAACGTTTTTTTAGTGCCTCGAATTCATCATTTTTCGTATCCAATTGCCACTGTAAACGCTGATTTTCATCACGGACGTTTTTCAATTCGTCCCTGGTTTTTTCGAGGCTATCGATTAAACGCCTGAAGCTGTGTTTTAGTTCATTGATCAGGTGTTGATCTTTACTTGTCATTACTGGATGAATTCTGGAACAAAAATAACATTTTTCAGCAATCGTGAAAGTCATCAGCGCTTTTTGAAGCTTGTTTATGGAGGAATAAATATTATTTTCGCAGCAGTGCGTTGATTGCTTATCGTATGAGGGGAACTGTCATTTTAATCTTATGGTGTTTTTTGGGGCCAAAACTAAAGGCTCAGGAAGTTCATTTCAAAGCGCCCCTGGATATTCCGCTGCTCTTAAACGGAAATTTTGGGGAAATCAGAAGCAACCATTTTCATACAGGCCTCGATTTTAAAACCCGTGGCGAAACCGGTTTGCCCGTGTACAGTATCGAAGCAGGTTATGTTTCGCGCATTTCGGTTTCGGCAAGCGGTTATGGCAATGCCCTGTATGTGAATCACCCTTCGGGACATACTTCAGTATATGGCCATTTGGAACAATTTTCACCGGCCATTCAACAGTGGGTCAAAATGAACCAGTACCGCCTGAAACAATTCGAAGTGAACCTCACCCCTGCAGAAACCCAATTCAGGGTTAAAAAAGGTGAGCTGATCGGAAAATCGGGGAATAGCGGTAGTTCTGCCGGCCCACACCTTCATTTCGAAATTCGAAAAACCAGCAATCAACATCCCCTCAACCCCTTATTTTTTGGTTTCGACATTCAAGATGAGACCAAACCAGGCATTGAAAACCTCTACATTTATCCCCTTAGCGACAGTAGTCATGTGCAGAACAAAACCAGTCGTCAGACCTTTAAACTGGTGCATTATGCCGATGCTTATCACCTGAAAGGCATGCAGTCGGTGAATGTTTTCGGGAACATCGGTTTCGGGATCGATGCCATTGATTACCTCGATGGAAGCTGGAGCAAATGCGGCATTTACCAGATGGAACTATGGGTCGACAATCAGCTGATCAATGCTTTTGAGCTCGACGAGCTGGATTTTGACACCAACCGTTACCTCAACAGCCACATTGATTATGATTTTTTTATCCGCGAGAACCGAAAAATCCACAAAACGTTTATTGAACCCGGCAACCGACTGAAAATTTATCGGCAAACCATCAACCAGGGTATGGTACAGTTCAACGACGGGAAGCGGCACAAGGTACAGATCATCGTGTACGATGCCAGCATGAATGCCTCGGAAATTAGTTTCTATGCCTTGTCCACCATACCGGTCAAACATGCAAAGCCTGCTTCGGATGTACATTTCAGGTACAATGAATCTAACCGTTTCGAAAACGATCAGCTTAAGGTAAACATACCTGAAGGCGCTTTGTACAACGATATGTATTTCGAATACAAAGCCGGGAACCAGCCCCCCACAGCCTTCTCGCCCTTGTATAAAATCCATGCTATTTTCACGCCTCTGCACAAAAACATTGAAATATCCATCAGGGCCAATACGCTTCCCAAGCATTTGGAATCAAAAGCATTGCTGGCCAAATTCGATATACAGACCGGGAAAATGGCCAGTCTGGGCGGACAATTTGAAAAAGGTTGGGTCAGCACATCAAGCAGGAGCTTTGGAAACATTTGCATTGTGGCAGACACCCTCGCCCCGGTCATCATGCCACTGAGTATCAAAAATGGAAACACACTTTCCGAAGCGGGCAAAATCAGGTTCCGGATCAGCGATGAGCTATCGGGGATCAAAAGCTACAACGGTTTCATCGATAACAAATGGGTGCTGTTTGAATTCGATGCCAAGCGCGACTTGCTGGAATACAACTTTGATGAAAACATCAAAAAGGACAAAAACCATCAGTTGAAACTTGAAGTGGAAGACCAAAAAGGCAATGTTGCCACCTACGAAGCAACCTTTTACTATTGATCCAAAATATGAAAGCTGAATTCTGGAATACCCGTTATGCCGAACCCGGCTTTGCCTATGGCGAAGCACCCAATGAATTCTTTCAGGAAGAACTGCTTAAACTAACTCCCGGCAAATTATTACTTCCGGCTGAAGGTGAAGGACGCAACGCGGTGTTTGCCGCACTGAAGGGATGGGAAGTGAAAGCTTTTGACCAGAGTAGCGAAGGCATGGCCAAAGCAAAGCAATTGGCAAAGCAACAGGGTGTCGCTGTTCACTTTGATATTTGCGATTTTGAGCACTTCGATCCGGGCACAACACTTTTCGATTGTATCGCACTCATTTTTTTCCATCCACCGGCACAATTTCGCAGTGCAATCCATCATCTGGCACTTGCATGGCTCAGGCCCGGCGGGAAGCTCATTGTGGAAGCTTTCGCCAAAGAACAAATCAACGAACAATCGGGCGGCCCCAAAGATCCCGACATGCTGTTCAGCCGCGAAGAACTGGCCAATGATTTCCGGTTACTTTCGGACCTTAACATCGAAACTGCTACCGTTTGGCTCAACGAAGGAACTCACCACCAGGGACCTGCCAGAGTGATTCGTGTGATAGGGGAAAAATAAATTTTTCATACAAAATCCCCCCCTGGCCATGCATTTGTCACCCCCCAACACAATCCATAAGGCTCTATTTTTGTCGTGAATATCAAACAATGCACCATGGTCAAGAAAATTGTTTTCCTGTTCGTACTTTCCCTGACATCCCTGACGGTTTTTTCGCAGGACGAGCTGCCCGGCTTCAGGGTCGATGGCCGGTTTTTGTATGATGCCTGTGGCGAGAAAGTGATCTTGCGCGGGGTGAGCAACCCGAACATCTGGTTCGAAAAAAACGGCATTCCACGCATGGCCGAAATTGCACAGACCGGGGCCAACGTTGTCCGGATTGTTTGGGAAACCAGGGGAACTGCTGCCCAGCTCGATTTGGCCATACAGAATTGCATCAAGGAGAAAATGATCCCCATGGTTGAAGTTCACGATGCCACGGGCGAAATCGACAAGGTGCCCATGTGCGTTGACTACTGGACTAAGCCCGATGTGGTGGATGTTTTGCTGAAACACGAAAAATTCCTGTTGCTGAACATTGCCAACGAACCGGGCAATGGCAGCGTGAGCAACAGTAAATTCCGTTCAACTTATCAGGATGCCATTACGCGGATCAGGGAAGCCGGCATCCGTGTTCCCCTGGTGATTGATGGTACCGACTGGGGAAAAAACATCGACATGATGCAGGCCGAGGGCCCCGGACTGATTGAATTCGACCCCGATCACAACCTGCTTTTCTCGGTACACATGTGGTGGCCAAAAATGTACGGTTTTACCGAACAGGACATCATCGACGAGCTGGCCCAATCGGCGGAACTGAATTTGCCCCTGATCGTGGGCGAGTTTTCACAAATGCACGGCAGCTGCGAGGAAAATACCATTACCGCCAACAATTCCATCGCCTACAAAACCATCATGCGGGAATGCCAGCTGAACGAAACGGGCTACATCGCCTGGTCGTGGTTCGGAAACTGCAATCCATTTTGGGACATGAGTACCAAAGGGACCTTTGCCTCTTTGTACGACTGGGGACTTGAAGTTGCCGTAACAGACGAGAACAGCATCCAAAATACTTCGGTCAGGCCTTATTTCATTGTGAATGGCGAATGCAAGGTAGGGGTTGAAGAATTACCTCATCGGGACGCAGCTTTGATACAGCATTACACCGATCTCTCATCGCAGCGCATCAGCTTCAAATACAGCCTGAAAGCACCGGCCCACATTGTTTTGACGATTTACGACGCCAAGGGAAGGCTCATCAGGCAACTGGTCAATGAAACGCAAGCTGCCGGAGCCCATCAACAGGAGTTAGCGATTTCGGATTTCGCAAAGGGGCTTTACTTTTACCAGTTTAAAGCAGACGAGCACAGCTACAGCCAGAAATTACTGATTCAGCACTAACAAAAAGTTTGATTACAAGCTGCCCTATTTTTCTGGGCTGAAAGCGGTAAGCAAAGGTTGAGGTTAAGGTTAAGGTTGAGGTT
>JAFGVJ010000352.1 GCA_016938055.1 Prolixibacteraceae bacterium | reverse complement strand
GCTTCTTCACCCGACAATGCCGTATCGACGTAAAATCCTTCGCTTTGCAGGTTGTACTGCATAATTTCACAAAGATCCATTTCATCGTCAACCACCAGTATTTTAGGTACTCTGTCCATGATTTCTGTTCTTATTCATCCAATAGTGACATGTGCCGTAAATCTTTTCCTTCGATGTAATAGATGGCTGCCTCGGCAATGTTGCTTGCCTGATCGGCAATTCGTTCTATGTTGTCAATCATTTCCCTGATGGACATAAAGCTAGCAATTACCTTTTTCTTTTCATCAAAGTCCTTGATTTTTCTAAATCCTTTTTTAATCAGTTTACGGCTTAGCTCGTCGACCATCGGATCGTTTTTGATCACCCACACTGCACTGTCCCTGTCTTGTTGGATGAAGGCAAAAAGTGCCTTGCGCAACATCTGTACGCTTGATTGGAACAGAAAGGCCAGTAACTCTGAAAGTTCATCGTAAATCTGCAGGTTCTTGATGCTTTCGAGGTAATTCAGCAAACTGATGGCATAATCACCAATTCTTTCCAGGCTAATGATGATGCGATAGGCTGCCATCACTTGCCTGACTTCTGAAGCTACAGGTTGGTACAAGGCAATGACATTCACGATGCGTTCACTGAGTTTTACTTCCAGTTGATCAATTTTTTGTTCGTTGTTGTTAAATTGCGCAGCTTCTTCTTCGGTGAGCTTTTTTTCTCCCAAATCGAGCAACAAGTCTATCTGGTTCAGTTGCATCAGTATCAGGTCCGACATTTCTTCAAAGTCGGTCATGATTTTCTCAAAAGCAATTTGTTTTTTTGTTGTCATTTTTCAATCTGATTGATGGGATTATTTACCCGAATTTTCCGGTTAAGTATGCTTCGGTACGTTTATCTTTTGGCGTGGTAAACATCACCTTTGTTTTATCGTATTCCACCATTTCGCCCAGGTACATGAACAGCGAAAAATCGGAGATCCTTGCAGCTTGGGACATGTTATGGGTAACCATGATAATGGAATATTGCTTTTTAAGCTCTACGAGCAGTTCTTCAATTTTTGCTGTCGCAATGGGATCGAGTGCCGAGGTGGGTTCATCCAGCAGGATGACCTCGGGATTGAAAGCCAGGGCCCGGGCAATGCAAAGCCTTTGCTGCTGACCTCCTGAAAGGAAGGTTCCTTTTTTAAAGAGGGCATCCTTCACTTCATCCCAAAGGGCCACATCGGTGAGAGAACGCTCCACAATTTCATCTTTTTCGCTGTGTTTCAGCCTGATTCCGTTTAGTTTGTAGCCTGCAATAACATTGTCGTAAATGCTCATGGTAGGGAAGGGATTGGGCCTTTGAAACACCATGCCCATGTGCCGGCGAACCCTGATGGGGGGCAGTTTCATGATGTCAGTGCCATTCAGGATGATTTCACCGGTGGTATGGATGTTTTCATATAGCTCATGCATGCGGTTGAAGGCGCGCAGCAGTGTACTTTTACCGCAGCCCGAAGGCCCCATGATGGCGGTGATGGCATTCTTCTTAAAATCGACCGATACGTTTTTGACCGCCACATTCTGGTCGTAGGCTACTGAAAGGTTCCTTACCGAAAGTACCGGATTGTTGATTTGTATAGTATTCTCGTTCATCATTTTCTACTTTTTGCAAACTGCCTCGACAAGAGGTTAAATAACAGTACGATACCCATCAGCAACAGGGATGTGCTCCAGATGAGATCAACCATGTTGGGATCGTTGTAAAACTCCCACACCAGCAAAGGAATGGCACTGGTGGGTTTGCTCAAATCCCAGTTAACCATGGTACTGCCCAGGGCAGTTAACATCAGCGGAGCTGTTTCTCCAATTACCCTCGATACCGAGAGCAGGATCCCAGTAAGCAAACCACTGAAGCCGGTTGGAATCAGTACCCTGATAATTACTTTGTAATAGGGTACACCCATGGCCAGGGCTGCTTCTTTCAGGGTATTGGGAATCATTTTGAGCGTTTCTTCTGTTGAACGGACAATCATGGGCAACATCATGATGGACAATGACACACTGCCAGCCAGGGCCGAAAAACCCATGGTGATGTGCTTCACAACCCAAATATAAGCAATAAGCCCCAATACAATCGATGGAGTTCCCTGAATGATATCGGCAGTGTTCCTGACAATCGCTGCAAGTTTTTTCTTTTGATTTTCGTAGAGGTAAACACCGGTAACAATGCCAACAGGAATGGCAATCAGGGCAGCCATTACCACCATGAGCAGGGTGCCGGTGATCCCATTGAGAATGCCACCCGGGATACGTTCGCCACTGGCAAGAGCTGTCATGGCTTCGTAGGTATTGGGTGTGGTTTCAAAAATAAAACTGAAACTGATTTGTTTGATCCCCTTTACAATGAGTTTGTAAATGATGAGCACAATGGGTGAAATGGTGAGTATGGCCAAACCGATTACAATTCCGAGGAATAGTTTATCCTTTGTCATTCGGGCTGTGGAATGATCGCGATAATGTGAATTGCTTGCAATTTCCATGCTCATTCAAATTTTTTGATGATGTATTTGCCCAGCCAGTTGATGATGCCTGTCATCACAAAAAGGATGAGACCAATGGCAATGAGTGAACTTAGTTTTAGTCCATCGGCTTCGCCAAATTGATTCGCAATAACGCTGGCCATGGTGTTCCCCGAAGAAAAGAGGCTTTTGGGGATCAGGTTGGCATTGCCTATGAGCATGGTTACGGCCATGGTCTCACCTATGGCACGTCCAAATGCTAGTATATAACCGGCCACAATTCCCGAGCGTGCTGCAGGAACTGTTACAGTTTGGATCACTTCCAAACGAGTGGCTCCCAGTGAGTAGGCTGCTTCTTTCAAGTCGTTGGGAACCATGGCAATGATCTCATTGCTGATGGAGGTAGCATAAGGAATGATCATAATGGCCAGGATAAGCCCGGCGGTGAACACACCAAAACCCTGTACACCTATCCCAAGATCGACCATGATGGGGCGCAAAACATAGAAACCCCATAGTCCATAAACGATGGAAGGAATCCCTGCGAGCAAATCAACCATGGTACTGATGATTTTAGCAGCCCTTGTACCCCTGTAATATTCTCCCAAAAACAATGAGCTTGCAAATGAAAGCGGCAGGGCAATCAAAAGGGCCAGCACCGAGGTCATGAGTGTTCCTACAATAAATGGCAAAGCGCTGTATTGCTCTTTGCCTTCGGTAGGATTCCATACATTGGAAGTGAAAAAACTAAAACCAAATTGCTGAAACGCCGGAATGGCCCCCTTTACAAGAGAAAAGACCATTCCGCCGGCAATCAGCAGGATAAGCATGGATACTGACAATAAAACAATCTTCGTGATGCGGTCGCTATTCATTCCGTTCCCAATGCTTGAATATTACAGGATCGATTTTCCTTCGAAGGTTACAGATTTCAGGATGGCTTTGGTTTTTTCAACAGCCAGATCCGGTAGCGGGGCATAATGGACTTTTTCGGCCTGCGACTGAGCTTCTTCCGAAATCATCCAGTTGAGCAATTTCAGAGTTTCGGTGGCTTGTGAAAGTGAGCGATTGTTGTAAGCCTGTTCTTGATAAAGAATCAACCAGGTGAATCCGCAAATGGGATAAGCCTCGGGATGATCTGAATTGGTGAGCATAACACGGGTATCATCAGGAATGGTTCCCTGGGCCGCAGCACTGATGCTTTCAATGG
>JAFGVJ010000351.1 GCA_016938055.1 Prolixibacteraceae bacterium | reverse complement strand
TCTCGCCCGGAAATACCAACTAAAAGGGATGGAAGGTCATTTGTGGAAATTTATGCGCATGCGGCCTGCCAACTTCCCAAGTTTACGATTAGCACAACTTGCCGCTTTAATTCACCAATCGGAAGCCCTGTTTTCTAAAATAATCAATACCGAAAATCCGGAGAACATCAGCCATTACTTCAGGATTGCCGCTTCGGACTATTGGGATACCCATTACCGTTTCAATGTACCCTCGAAACCGGGGAAAAAATGGCTTGGTACCCATGCCGTCAATACCATCCTGATCAATACCGTGGCACCCTTTCTCTATCTTTACGGGCTCAGAAACAGCAAACCTGAACTTTTGGACCGTGCACTTGCCTTATTGGAAATACTCCCTGCTGAAACTAACCAAATCATCAAACGATGGGAATTGTTACAAGTAGCACCAAACAACGCATACGATTCCCAGGCACTGATTCAATTAAGAAACGCCTATTGCAATCAGAAGCAATGTCTGAAATGTCAAATCGGAAATAAGATCATCAGTCAAAAGTAAAGCACATCAATCATCAAATGGATCGGATAACATCCAATATTTCAGGTCAAAAAGTTTTAATATCAGTGTTTATATGCTCCTGAATGAGAAAATTAATTACTTTTGCAAAAATTTTGGCTCAAAGTCAAACTTTTAATGTGACGCAGTTGTCATCGAAACCGAATGCTACTGCGTGATAATCGAATGGTTTAACTTATTAAAATTAAGAACATTATGTATTTAGATTCTGAAAAGAAAAAAGAATTTTTTTCAAAATTTGGTAAAAGCGAAGCCGATACCGGTAACGCCGAAGGGCAAATTGCCCTGTTTTCTTTCCGCATTGCTCACCTCACCGAGCACCTGAAAAAAAACCGCAAAGATTTCAGCACACAACGTGCACTGATCAGTTTGGTAGGTAAACGCCGCCGCTTGCTCGATTACCTGAAAGACCGTGATATTGAACGTTACCGTGCCATCATCAAGGAACTTAATTTACGTAAATAATTACAGGGAAAGGCAATTTAAAACAAATTGCCTTTTTCCTATTTTTCACAAAGCCCCGCCCTTTTTTTATTGAAATATCTCAGAAAAATAATTTGACACACATTATGAAGGTTATTGAAAAAGTGATTGACCTGGGAGGTGGAAGAACCATTTCCATTGAAACAGGCAAATTGGCGAAACAGGCAGATGGTGCCGTCGTCGTAAAGTCAGGTGATACCATGTTACTGGCTACTGTTGTGTCTGCTAAAGAGGCGAATGAAGATGTTGACTTCATGCCTGTTTCTGTCGACTACCGTGAGAAATTCTCGGCTGCCGGCCGTTTTCCAGGCGGGTTCATGAAACGCGAAGCTCGTCCCAGCGATGACGAAATCCTGGTAGCCCGGTTGGTTGACCGTGCCATCAGGCCCCTCTTCCCAGCCGATTATCACGCCGAAACTGCCGTGATGATCTCCCTGATCTCTGCTGATGCTGAAGTAATGCCCGATTCTCTGGCCGGTTTAGCCGCATCGGCAGCCATTGCGGTATCGGATGTTCCTTTTGAATGCCCCATTTCGGAAGTACGTGTGGCCCGTATCAACGGTGAATTCGTCATTAACCCTTCCCTTTCGCAATTGAAAACTGCCGACCTCGACATCATGGTTGCTGCCTCGCACGACAACATCATGATGGTGGAAGGTGAAATGAAGGAAGTTTCCGAAGCTGTGATGCTCGAAGCCATCAAAGCAGCCCACGATGCCATCAAAGTGCATTGCAAAATTCAGGAAGAACTGGCTGCCGAAGTGGGCATTGCCAAACGTAGTTACTGCCACGAAGTCAACGACGAAGCACTGAAAGCCAAAGTAGAAGCTGATTTGTTAAAACCATGCTACGATTTGGCCAAACAGCAAATTACCGACAAACAATTGCGTATTCAGAAGTTTCACGAAATTGTTGAACAATACATTGAAAGCTACAAGGCTGCCAATGCCGAAAACGAAGCAATTGATCTTGTTCAGCACGAAAAACTGATCAAAAGATATTACCATAAAGTAGAAGGAGAAGCCATGCGCCGCATGATTCTCGACGAAGGTATCCGCCTCGATGGCCGTAAAACCAACGAAATACGCCCCATCTGGGGTGAGGTGGATTACCTGCCCGGTTCACACGGATCGGCCATTTTTACCCGCGGTGAAACACAATCCCTATCGTCCATTACGCTGGGAACTAAAATGGATGTGAAAAGAATCGATAATGTTACCGTTCAAGGTGAAGAAAAATTCCTTTTGCATTACAATTTCCCTCCCTTCAGCGTGGGTGAAGCCAAAACACCCCGTGGTGTTGGTCGTCGCGAGATTGGGCATGGCAACCTGGCTTTGCGTGCCTTGAAAAACATGATCCCTGATGATTTTCCTTACACCGTCAGAATTGTATCCGACATTCTGGAATCCAACGGTTCCTCATCGATGGCTACAGTTTGTGCAGGTACCATGTGTATGCTCGATGCCGGTGTCAAAATGAAAAAACCAGTTTCAGGGATTGCCATGGGACTCATTTCAGATGGAAAAACAGGCAAATTTGCAGTACTCTCAGATATTCTGGGTGACGAAGACCACCTGGGCGATATGGACTTTAAAGTAACCGGAACCCGCGACGGAATTACCGCTACTCAAATGGACATCAAAGTTGACGGACTTTCCTACGAAATTCTGGAAAAAGCCCTTGAACAAGCCCGCGCAGGCCGCTTACATATTCTAGGTAAAATTGAAGAAGTTATTTCCGAGCCTCGTCCGGATTTCAAGGACAACGTTCCGCGTCTGGAAACCATGATTATCCCCAAAGATATGATTGGTGCAGTGATCGGCCCCGGTGGAAAAATCATTCAGAAGATACAGGAAGAAACCAAAACCATTATTGTTATTGAAGAAATCGATGACAAAGGGGTTATCCAAATTGCTGCAACCAACAAAGACAGCATTCTGGCTGCCGTTGCACAATTAAAAGCGATTGTTGCTGTGCCCGAAATTGGTGAAATATACAAGGGTAAAGTGAAATCGATTGTAGCCTTTGGTGCCTTTATCGAAGTGATACCCGGCAAAGACGGTTTGCTGCACATTTCTGAAATTGACTATGAACGTCACGAGACAGTCGACGAGGTTCTTAAAGAAGGTGATATTGTGGAAGTGAAACTGATTGCCATTGATGAAAAAACCGGCAAACTGAAGCTTTCACGAAAAGTATTGCTTCCCAAACCCGAAGGCTATGTTGAGCCCGTCAAACGCGAAGGCGGCGAACACCGCAGCAGCGGAGGCCGTGACAGTCGTGGAGGACGCGATGACCGCGGTTCACGCGATAGCCGTGGCGGAGGCGACCGCCGTGGTGGTGATTACCGTGGTGGTGACAGAGACCGTCGCCCGCCACGCCGCAGAGATGATTAATCAAAACAAGATGATAGAGAAGGGTGACGCAGGTCACCCTTTTTTTTCCTTTTAAGCAAAATAGCAAGATGGAAAACCAACAGGAATGGCTTCATCAGAAGCAACTCAGGATCGAAGAACTGACCGCTAATTTTTCAATGTCGAAATACAACCTGCTTAAAATAAGCTATCTGGCACGACTCCTGGATGAAAGCGTTCAACATGCGCCAACTTGTAACATCTGCAGGGGAAACCTTTCTACACTGGATAATCTTGTTGAAGAAATTCCCCACCTCGACCTGATTGATCACCGGCAACCCTACGAACGTCAATTCAATGCCATCAGAGCTCATTTTCATCAACAACACGGGTTCATCCCTCCATACAAATATGCTCCATTGTTTGCACTGGCGGGAATACTGCTTACAACTTTACCTGTAGCAGCATGGACTTACTTCAGCAAAGGTAGAGTGATGTTGGACCCCATATTGGCTGCAGCAGCCATCGGACTACTGGCCGGCTATTTCCGGGGAGCACAA
Source organism: Prolixibacteraceae bacterium (assembly GCA_016938055.1). Taxonomy (GTDB): domain Bacteria; phylum Bacteroidota; class Bacteroidia; order Bacteroidales; family Prolixibacteraceae; genus Roseimarinus. Next base: position 60 of record JAFGVJ010000351.1, on the reverse strand, counting down.
AAAGATGGGGTTTACCGCAGGGCGAAAAAAATGATTTAAGTTTCCTTTGGTTTTTTAAAT
>JAFGVJ010000350.1 GCA_016938055.1 Prolixibacteraceae bacterium | reverse complement strand
AACGGCTTGAAATTCAAAATTCAGGTATCACCGCTCGATTGTACTGGTTGCGGTAACTGTGCCGATGTTTGTCCTTCGAAGGAGAAAGCTCTGGAAATGAAACCACTGGAAACACAGTTGGCCGAAGTTGATCGTTTCCTCTACATGGACGAGAAAGTAGGTTACAAAGCCAATGTAGTGGATAAATTCAAAACCATCAAAAACTCACAATTTGCCCAACCACTCTTCGAATTCAGTGGTGCTTGTGCAGGTTGTGGTGAAACACCTTACATCAAAACCATCACCCAATTGTATGGGGAACAAATGATGGTGGCCAACGCTACCGGATGCTCCTCCATCTATGGTGGTTCGGCTCCTGCAACTCCTTATTGCAAAAACAAGGAAAGCCAGCAGGGACCAGCCTGGGGTAACTCACTCTTCGAAGACAATGCCGAATATGGCTTTGGTATGAACGAAGGGATCAACGCTCAGCGCGATCGTATTGAGATGTTGATGAAAACCGCCCTTACAAGTGATGTCAGCGATGCTGAAAAAGCAGCTTATACTGAATGGCTGGAAGCCAAAAATAGCAGTGAAGGTTCAAAAGCTGCTTCGGCTAAGGTTTTGGCAGCCATCAAAGATTCTTCCAACGACATTGCCCTTCAGATTTTAGGTCTGAAACAATACCTGATCAAAAAATCGGTTTGGGTATTTGGTGGCGACGGTTGGGCCTATGACATTGGCTACGGTGGATTGGATCATGTTTTGGCCAGTGGTCAGGACATCAACATCCTGGTGATGGATACCGAAGTATACTCCAACACTGGTGGCCAGTCTTCAAAATCGACTCCGGTAGGTGCTGTTGCTAAATTTGCTGCTGCCGGTAAACGAATCCGTAAGAAAGACCTGGGAGCCATGGCCATGACCTATGGATATGTATACGTTGCTCAGGTTGCCATGGGTGCCAATCAGGCTCAGTATTTCAAGGCCCTGAAAGAGGCCGAGGAATATCCCGGACCATCACTCATCATTGCCTATTCTCCTTGTATCAACCACGGTCTGCGTGCCGGCATGGGCAAATCACAGGAAGAAGAAAAACTGGCCGTTGAATGTGGTTACTGGCATACCTATCGCTACAACCCCATGTTGGAAAAAGAAGGAAAAAATCCCTTTACACTCGATAGCAAAGAACCGAACTGGGATCAATTCCAAAATTTCCTCAAGGGTGAAGTTCGTTATACAGCCCTGTTAAAAGCCTTCCCTGCCGAAGCAGGGGAGTTGTTCAAAGCAGCTCAGGAAAATGCTAAATGGCGTTACAACTCTTACAAAAGAATGGCAGAGCAAACCTGGTAATCTAAAAAGCATTACCATAAGTTAGCTGAAACCATAAAGATTACACTACCAAAAGCCGTGCACCCGATGTGTACGGCTTTTTTTATTATTTTTGAGCAAACAAACAACCCGATCACTCAACATGCAATTCATATACCCGGCATTTTTATGGGCCCTTGGATTGGTTGCCATCCCGGTAATCATCCACCTGCTGAATCTGCGACGCCACCGTACCGTCTATTTTTCCAATGTAAACCTGTTGAAAAAAGTGAAACAGGAAAGTCTCCGAAAATCAAAAATCAAACAACTGCTCATCATGAGCAGCAGGATACTTTTGCTGATCATGCTGGTACTGGCTTTTTCAAAACCCTACCTTCCCAGCGGAAACATTGAAAAAAGGCAGGCCAAGCAAGTTGTCGGGATTTATATCGACAATTCTTTCAGCATGAATGCCGAAGGTCCCGAAGGCAAAGCCATTGAAAGTGCCCGCCAGAAAGCCTGGGAAATTGTCCGAAGCAGTGAGCCCGATACCCGCTTTGCTATTGTTACCAACGAACTGTCGGAACAACAAAACAGGTTTTTCACACCAACCGAAGCCATGAGAATCATCGGCGAAGTTACAGAAACATTCAACTGGGCACCCCTGAGTACAGTGGCCTTACGCTTAAGAAACATGATGAACAACCTCCTGTTCGACACCAACAAAACCATTTATTTTATATCTGATTTTCAGCGCCATACTACCGACCTCGGAGCATTTCAACCCGATTCTTCGCTCGTATACAATTTTGTGACCGTTCCGGTGAATGCCGTACAAAACCTTTACATCGATACTTGCTGGTTCGATGCCCCTACCCATCATTTTAATCAGCTGGAAATACTCAATGTACGCATTGTTAACCGCTCACAAAGCGACTATCCACAGATACCTGTCAACTTTTACCTGAACGACTCCCTCAAAGCCCTTGCTGCGACAGCGCTCAAAGCAGGTGAACAAAAAGTCCTCACCCTTCAATACACCAATACAAATATGGGGTTTCAACAAGGAAGGATTGAAATTTCCGATTATCCCATTGTATACGACAACGTGATTTACCTGGCCTATCATGTAAAAAATGAGCTCAAAGCCTTATTGATCGAAACGAATGAGATCAGTACCACCCGGAATTTCAGGGCCATGTTTCTGAACGACCCGTACATCAGGCTGAATATTGAACGGGCCGATCGTATCCAAATCAGCGCATTACCCGAGTATTCTACCATCATTCTGAATGAATTGAAAAGCTTGTCGTCGGGACTGATTGAAGAATTGATCAAGTATGCCCAAAATGGAGGCAGCCTGGTTATTGTTCCGGCATTGCTGGATGAAGGCACTTCATTCAATGAACTTTTCTCAGGTTTGAATCTGCCTCAATTTACCGAAATAGATACTGTTGAAATCCCCATTTCCGATATTGCTTACCAGGATCCCCTCTATGAAGAGGTATTCAAAGAAGAAGAACAGAAAGTAGATTTACCAGTGATTGGCAAGCGATTCAGGCTCAACACCACACAAACCATGGCTGTAAAAAATATTCTGAGCTTTGCCGACCAGTCCACAGCGCTGGGATTACATTCCTTCGGAAATGGCAAAGTTTACCAGCTGGCTTTCCCCTTATCAGACCCGCAAAATAATTTTATTAACCACCTGCTATTCCTGCCTACTTTTTATAACATCATTTTGCAATCGGCCAGCATGCAGCAATTGTACCATACCATTGGGACCAATTTTTCAGTTGACATACAATTGCCTGAAAATGTCCGTACGCAAAATCTGTTGCTCAAACATTTGCAAAGCAACAATGAACTGGTTCCCGAATACACCAAACTCGAAGGAAATGTAATCAGAATGGGTACTTCCAATGCTTTAGATGCCGGAATTTACACACTGTATCTCGACGATGTGCCGGTCAATACACTGGCATTCAATTACCAGCTCAGAGAGTCGGAACTCTCCTACTATACCGGCGATGAAGTGCTGACACTGGCCAAACAGTCGGGATTGGTCCGAAGTCAACTAATCGAAGGGAAAAGTCAAACGCTGAGTGCAACCATCGAAGAACTCGACCAGGGTAAACAATTATGGAAGCTATTCCTGGCCCTGGCTTTATTGTTTGTTGCTGTTGAAGCTGCCATCATTCGCTTTTGGAAATAAAACATTGATTCACAGTCACTATCAATTTGAATGCTTAGTAGAAAATTGTTTCACAATTTGACGATTGTCATTTATGGAGGCTGTTTTTTTGTCGATCTTGATGCCCGCAGAATAAACCAATAAACACGATATATTATGACGACGAAAGATTACATTGCCAGGGAAAATCAATACGGTGCACACAATTATCATCCACTACCTGTGGTGCTTGAGCGGGGCGAAGGGGTTTTTGTGTGGGATGTGGAAGGAAAAAAATACTACGACTTTCTTTCAGCCTATTCAGCCGTCAACCAGGGCCACTGCCATCCGCGTTTGGTAAAAGCATTGGCTGACCAGGCAGGAAAACTGGCTTTAACTTCCAGGGCATTTTACAACAATAAACTGGGCGAGTGGGAAGAATACATCACCAAATATTTTGGATTCGACAAAATGCTGCCCATGAATTCAGGAGCCGAAGGAGTCGAAACTGCCCTGAAACTGGCCCGTAAATGGGGTTACAAAGTCAAAGGAATTGCCCGTGAAAAGGCCAAGATTGTGGTTTGCAACGGCAATTTTCACGGCCGTACCATTACCATCGTGTCCATGTCGAGCGATCCCGATGCATACAATGAATATGGCCCCTACACTCCGGGTTTTGTAAACATTCCCTACAACGATGTGATGGCCCTCGAAGATGCCCTTTCGGATCCCGATGTGGCAGCTTTCCTGGCTGAACCCATCCAGGCCGAAGCCGGAGTATTTGTTCCGGAAGATGGTTTCCTGCGTGCCGCCCGCGAACTGTGTGATCAGTACAACGTGCTGATGATTGCCGATGAAATTCAGACCGGCATAGCCCGTACAGGGAAAATGCTGGCAGTTGATCACGAAAATGTTCGTCCCGACATTCTGATTCTCGGAAAAGCCATTTCAGGGGGTATGTATCCCATTTCCTGCGTGTTGGCCGACGATGAAGTGATGCTCACCATCAAACCGGGTGAACATGGATCCACCTATGGTGGAAACCCCATTGCAGCAGCAGTAGCCATCGAAGCCCTTCAAATCATTAAAGATGAAAAGCTGGAAGAAAATTCCAGTAAAATGGGTGAATTGTTCCGCAGCTCCATGCGTAGTTTTGTTTCCCCATTCATTGAGGAAGTGCGCGGTAAAGGCTTGCTGAATGCCATCACCATACGTCCCAACAATGGGAAAGAAGCCTGGGATGTATGCTTAGCCATGAAAGAGCACGGTGTAATTGCCAAACCTACTCATGGAAACATCATCCGCTTTACTCCTCCGCTCACCATTAATGAGGAGCAAATGAAAGATGCCATTGGCAAAATTCAAAAAGCTTTTAAAGAATTCGAATAGAACAGTAGAATTGATCAAATACAAGGCTTCACCAGGGACTTCCTGATTGTGAAGCCTTTCTTTTTGTTGACTCCTCACCGATGGGAACAAAATTGTTCCCTGCCTGTAGAATCCATTCAAAATTTTTATTTTTGCCATCGCTTTAAAATGAAGGAATGGCTACCAAGCCTTTCCCGATTCCATTAGCCACCAAAAACTGTAAAGAATGAAAGCATTTGTATTTCCCGGTCAGGGAGCACAATACCCCGGAATGGGTAAAGATTTGTATGAACAATCGGCCATCGCCAGGGATTTATTCAACAAGGCCAATGAAATTCTGGGCTTTGAGATTACCAAAATCATGTTTGAAGGAACAGCCGAAGAGCTGAAACAAACCAAAGTAACCCAGCCGGCAATTTTTCTGCATTCGGTCATTTTATCGAAAGTGCTGGGAGAAGCCTTTGCTCCCGATATGACAGCAGGTCATTCTCTGGGAGAGTTTTCGGCCCTGGTAGCAGCCGGTGCCCTCTCGTTCGAAGATGGTTTGAAACTGGTTTCGGCCCGCGCCTTGGCCATGCAAAAAGCCTGTGAGGCCGAGCCATCGACCATGGCTGCAATTGTTGGACTCGACGATGCCGTGGTGGAAGAAGTATGTGAAGCCGTTGAAGGCATTGTGGTTGCTGCCAACTACAACTGCCCCGGTCAATTGGTGATATCGGGTGCTGTTGAAGCAGTCAACCAGGCCTGTGAACTATTGAAAGCGAAAGGAGCCAAAAGAGCTTTGGTTTTGCCGGTAGGTGGTGCCTTTCATTCACCTCTGATGAAACCTGCTCGCGAAGAACTGGCAGCTGCCATTGACGCTACCACCATTCAACGTCCGGTATGCCCGGTCTATCAAAATGTGAATGCCCTGCCACAAACCGATCCTGCGATCATCAAAGAAAACCTGATTGCCCAGTTAACCGGACCGGTACGCTGGACGCAAACTGTAGAAAACATGCTGGCCGATGGTGCAAAATCCTTCACCGAACTGGGTCCCGGTAAAGTGTTGCAAGGCCTGGTGAACAAAGTGAACCGCGATGTTGCTACCAACGGTTTCGATAGAATGCCCGAGTAATTTCAAGCATCAAGCATCAAGGGCCTGCCTTGATGCTTGATGCTTTTTCATTTAGTTCAGTTTACTTGCTTTTTTTGGAGCAGGGAAACCACTTCAAACACCCCGGAGTTGATCAGCTGTTCAAATTCTTTAACCGAAGGGTCAATCAGGTAAAAACCCCTTGTGGAATCAATGGTTTCAACATCGAGATGCCTTTTTAGCCTCGAAACCGATAGCGCATCGGATCCGGGGATGTACACAGCCATATTTTGCTCATCGAAACGGACCATGAAAACGATGTACCAGAGCGAATCTTTTAAACTGGCAAAATAGGCATCGTTATAAAAGCGTACCAGCACTTCATCTTCGCAGGGATCCTGATTGGTCAGGCGAAAACGATTGCCCGAAATCAGCACTTCATTCTTCATGATCTCCACCTCGATGAGTGTATCGGCATAAACCCCCTGAATGTTCTCCAAAAACGATTTTACCACGAAACCCTTACGTGGCTGTGGGGTCGCAAAATAAACCTGTGAACAGGCAGTTAGAAACAGCACTAACATGAATCCGCCGATCTTTTTCATCTTCAGGAATTAAAATTTGATCAATACTTCACGGTCACGGCCATCCATCAACACGGTCAATGGTTCCGGGAAACGTATGTGTTTGATGTATCGGGTGCGCTGCACCACAGGCTGGTTCTTCAATACTTCAAGATTGATGAAAGCACTGGTGGAATTGTAGGGCACCGAGAAATAGCCCACATTCATGGAAGTGACATTGTGAAAGAAATGGGATCCCAGGGAGGCATCCAGCGGAAAATCTTCGAGCCCCATTTCCACAATCACTTTAGCATTCGAGATTTGAGACCATACCACAGGAATGCCAATGGAAGGGTCACGAGTTCCCCACCTTCCGGGCCCAATGAGGATGTAATTGCGCCCTTCTTCGGCCATGTGGTCGTTCAGTTTCCCCAATTCCTCGGCCATAATGCGGGTTTGTGTGCGATCAAAAGAAGTGATATCGACATAAATAACATCCCTTATCGTATCAATTTTTCCATTCCCCATCCCGTTGGCGGCGTACATCAAGGCCTTTTCACGGTCTTCTTGATCAATCTGTACATCTATCAGGTCTTCTTTACGAATGAGTGGTTTGATTTGCAACAAGTACAAAGTAGGCTGCTGATTTTCTTCCGAAGGCTCCAGGTCAACGGCATATTCCAGTTCAACGGGTGCACCCATGGCTTCCCTGAAAATGTTCAGCAGCAAATGCAACGAATCGGCCAGTGGAAAATAATCGTGCTTGAGGATGTTGGTAAAATCAATCACCCGAGGTCCGCGGGCAAGAATACCCGGAACAATGATGTCGTTTTCGTAATCGTAAGTCGAAGCGCAATGTTCTAGGGTTCCGTCGGCCTCTGCTTCTTTGATCTGAAATTTCCGGATGGTAGCAGTTTCTCCTTCGGCACTAAGGTCAAATTCACTGCGCGTCATGTCAATGGCATAAAAGGCCGATTGGGAATCACGCATTTGATCTTTCACCGAATTGGAATTGATTTTGGGAAAACGCGGACAGAAACGGTACGATTTTTCCCCTCCAACCACATACATTCCCAGTCCAATACCAGCTACCGAAAAACCATCGGTGGGACTCATGTACGAAACCGGATAATAATTGTACGACTGGGCTACACCGCTGATGTGCGGGTAGTATTTGCCATTGTATTCGTGGCCCACCACTTCCTGAATAATGACCGCCATTTTTTCTTCTTCCACCTTGTAATTGACCGCATTAAAATAAGAACGGGCGGTATGGGCAAAGGTGGAAGCATACACCAATTTGATGGCATCGCGCAACTGGCGGAAACGCACATTGATGTCGGGATGGTTGTTGGGAAGTAAATAAGTATTGTATACACCGGCAAATGGCTGAAGCAATGAATCTTCGAACAAACCTGATGAACGAACGGCCAGCGGCTTGCGCATGTTGATCAGGTACAGAAAGAGCTTCTCGTTCATCGATTCGTTCATTTTCCCGTTCAGAAATTGCTCGTTGATGTTATCGTAATTATGCTGAACGATGATTTTATTGTACAAATCGTTGGCTTCAATAAAGGTATCAAATTCATAGGCTCCGATAATGGCCGTTGCGGGCATCCGGATATTCAGGTTAGGCAGGATCTTTTTAAAATCGATGTTCTCGATGAAATTGGAGATGAAAGCCAAACCCCTTCCCTTCCCACCAAGTGAACCTTTGCTCATACGCATGATGTAGCGGTTCCCTTTTAACAACGAAGGGTCGAAATTGACGATACGTCCCCTCAGTTGCTGCATTTTCATATTTTCAAAAACCCCCAGGATGAAATCCCTTACATCTTTTTTCTGTTCAAAATCGTCGGCTTGTTTCAACATCAGTTGTTCTGCCATGTTGATTTCCCCGCGAGCCATCAGCCACTTGGAGAATTCATTATCGGAAGCATGGAACATGATGGACTCAAGCGGTACTTTCTTGATCAGTTCCTGAAACTCATGCAAAGAATGCGCTTCAGCTACTTTGCGTCCGTCGGGCATCAGGAACTCAAAATTCCCGAAACCCAGGCGGCGATATATAAAGCGCTGAATATCTTTTGAAAGGCTGTCTGAATTTTTATTTATAAAGTCGGCTCCAATTTCAAGGGCCCGTTTTTCATTGCTCACATCGTGCGATTGCAGAAGAAGAGGAATCTTGAACACCAGGTTAGCTTTGACATATTTGAGCAACTCAATGCCCGAATCGCTGTGTTCTTCCCCATCGCGGGAAAATTTCACATCGCTGATTACTGCCAGCAGGTTCTCCTTATATTTGTTGACCAACTCAATGGCATCTTCGTAATTACTCACCAACAATATTTTCGGCCTGGCCCTCATTTTCAGGATCATGTGCAGTTCATCGGTCGAATCGTCGGACACCAGGTTTTGCGTTTGCAACATCACATTGGTGTATAGCATGGGCAAATAGCGGGAATAATATTTTACAGAATCTTCAACCAAAAGGATGATTCTTACGCTTCCCACTTGCACATCGCGTTCAACATTCTTCTTGTCCTCAATGTATTTGATCATGGCCAGGAAGATGGAAGTATTACCGTTCCACACAAAAACCCGGTCGATGAAATGCAGTGGCTCTGCGGTCTGGGTAAAATATGCCAAATCGAAGTTATTGTTTACCAACAGCAGTATGGGTAGCCGTGATTTTTTTTCATTGATGAGCCGGGCAGCTTCGAGCGGGGCTACACGGTCAACGCCAGCCATGATAATCACCATCTCGAAGTGCTTTCGACCAATGATATCAAGCGCTTCCGAAATGCTGTTCACACTGGTAAAACGAGGCGCTGAATAGAGGTTGAGCTGAAGATATTCCCCAAATATTTTATCCGAAAACTGGCCTTCGCGAACAATGGAATAGGCGTCGTACTTGGTGGCCAGCAAAAGGATTTCCTTTACTTTATGAGGCATTAGCTCTTGAAAGATATCGCGGTCGTTTTTCCGTTTTTCGTAAATGGATGAGAGGTTGATTTTATCGAGATCGATCATATTTTCTGCCGGTTTGGAATGTGTACTAAAATAGTAATTTTAAATGCGACAGGGTATCGAAACAAGCAAAAAAAAGCCTGTACATTGCTGCACAGGCCCGGGATATTTAAAGTCGAAAATTAATCTCTGTCATTCATTCACACCGGCAAGGTAATTGGCCACACCTTCGGCTGTAGCATTCATGGCTTTATCACCAGCTTTCCAGTTGGCCGGACAAACTTCGCCAACATCTTCAAAATGTTTCAAAGCATCCACCATACGCAGGGCTTCATCCACATTACGCCCCAGTGGAAGATCATTGATCACTGCATGCCGAATAATCCCGGCTTTGTCGATCAGGAACAAACCACGGTAAGCTACTGCATCACCTTCAAAAGTAAGGGTATTGTCATCGTTGGTGACATATTCACCTGCCAGCACATCGTAATTCATGGCGATGGTTTTAGAGAAATCAGCTACCAGAGGAAAGGTAACGCCTTTGATTCCTCCTTTGTTACGCTCGGTATTCAACCAGGCCCAGTGCGAAAATTCTGAGTCGACTGAACAGCCCACAACAGCAACACCCCGTTTTTCAAATTCATTCAGTTTATCCTGAAATGCAATGATTTCGGTTGGACAAACAAAGGTGAAATCCATGGGATAGAAAAAGAAAACCACATGCTTTTTCCCTTCATACTGATCGAGTGAGAAATTTTCTACGATGTCGTTTCCGTTAATAACAGCTTTGGCATCAAAAAAAGGTGCCTTCTTTCCAATTAAGCTCATACTATTGTCAATTTATGTTTGAAAGTAATTTTGTAATGACTACAAATGAACATTCAATTTTCGAAAGCAGCAATCAATTCGCATTTTGTAATTGTTAAATTCACCAAGTTTTCTATCTATCTGTTTTTCTTTACTTTAAATAAATATTTCAATTCATCACAAATTTTATGAAAATAAATTTTGTGGTGAAAAATATTTTTCCATGATTTGTAATCATTACAATTTTGTTAAAATGGATAAAATCGGGGCCTATTTAAGCAAACACGAAATCAAACCCTCGTTACAAAGGTTGAAGATTTTCGAATTTTTGTACAACAACAAGAACCATCCGACTGTTGACAGCATTTATACGGCCTTGTCACCTGCAATTCCTACGCTTTCAAAAACAACGGTTTACAACACGCTGAAGCTTTTTATCTCCAAGGGGATCATCCGGAGCATCCACATTGAGGACCACGAAGTTCGCTACGATGCCGATACCATACCGCACGGGCACTTCAAATGCATTGGCTGTGGTGGTTTGTTCGATTTCCCTTTTGACCATCATCTACAACTGCAAACGAATTTGGCAGGCTTTCAAATCACTGAGGAACATTTCTATTTGAAAGGATATTGCAAGCTGTGCGGGGCGAACTAAGACAGGGATAGCAGTTTTGCTATTTGGAAATTACTACTAATCTGGTTGTGAATAAGAACGCAAATAACTTGTATTAAAAGTCAACCTGTTTGCTTTAGCTTCGGATGAATGCAATGGCAGCAAGAAACAAAAAGGGCAGGAAAACAACTTTCCCACCCTTTAATATGCAATTATCTTTATAACTTTTATACTTCCCAGGTATTGCCGCTCCGCAACAATTCGTCAACACAGGTAATTTTTCGTTTTTCCTGAACTTCGGCAATTTGTGCTTCCATGGCAAAATCATAGGTGATGGCATCAACCGCCCTGATTACCCCAAAAGCAACCGGCAGGTCGGGCAATTTCATGTTAATGAGTGAAGAATGCAAAAACAGGTCCTCGTCTTTGGCATCGTGTACCAGGATATCCTCATCGGTATAGCCATCCTGCCCTATGGTCACCGCTTTCAACTTGCCTTTTTCCAACACCAGTCCGCGATCGCGATTGACTCCGAAAATCATTTTCTCACCGTGTTTCAGGTAAATTTGTTTATTCTCCCGGTCTTCGCCCTTGGTAATTTCCTCGTGAATGCCACTGTTGAAGATCACACAATTTTGCAGGACCTCGACCACCGAAGTACCTTTAAAATCGGCTGCTTCGTGATAAATTTCCTGGCTCATTTTCATGTTCCCGTCGATGGTGCGGGCAAAAAAGGTACCCCGTGCACCCAGTACCAGTTGCCCTGGAACAAAAGGATCCTCAACGGTTCCAAAGGGTGAAGTCTTGGTTTTTGAACCACGGTCGGTAGTGGGCGAATACTGTCCCTTGGTAAGACCGTATATTTTGTTGTTGAACAAAATTACGTTGATGTCCACATTCCGGCGAACCATGTGAATGAAATGGTTCCCGCCAATGGCCAGGGCATCACCATCACCGGTGATTTGCCAAACGTGGAGTTTTGGATTGGCACTTTTCACTCCGGTTGCAATGGCCGAACCACGTCCGTGAATGGTATGAAAACCAAAAGTATTCATGTAATAGGGAAAACGCGACGAGCAGCCAATCCCTGAGATAACGGCATAATCTGCTTTGTTCAATCCCTTTTCGGCCATCACCCGTTGTACAGCGTTCATCACGGCATGGTCGCCACAACCCGGGCACCAGCGAACTTCACTGGAACTCTTAAAATCTTT
>JAFGVJ010000349.1 GCA_016938055.1 Prolixibacteraceae bacterium | reverse complement strand
TCCTGTAACTTGACCTTTTTTCTGGCTTTGGCCAGGCCTGTATCACCATTGTAATGAATCCGGCTGGCCCACAAATTCAGCGTGTCGTTGCTCAGAATGTGAACATTCCCAAAGGCATCCACATTGTTGGTATTGGCGTAAGCCCAGGCGCTGTCGCAACGCATCACCATGTTGTTGTGCGTGAGCAATACGTTGCCAATCAGCCTTTGTGCATTTTTCACTACTGCTTCGTCGTATAGCAGATCATCGGCATTTTCAATATCGATTTTCTTCTTGCTTTTGTTTTGTGCCGAAAGCAATACAGGTAGGCTGACCATCATCAACAGACCGATGATGAAAACTTTGCTGAGGCTGATCCCATATTGTTCCTTTGGGAAAAACATGGAAACTTATATTAGTTGTTGTATGATTTCCTCTACAGAAATATTTTCAGCTTCAGCCTTGTAGTTCTTGATGATCCTGTGTCGTAGAATTGACACGGCCACTGCCTTGACATCATCGATGTCGGGTGAATACCTTCCGTGCAGTGCAGCATTCGTTTTCGCCCCAATGACCAGGTATTGCGATGCCCTTGGGCCTGCTCCCCATTTGAGATAGTTTTTGCTTACCTGTGGTGCCAGCGGGTTGTTGGGCCGTGTTTTCGATGCCAGGGTAACTGCATATTTCAATACATTGTCGCTGATGGGGACTTTACGAATCAATTGTTGAAAGAAAAGGATTTCATCCCTGTTGATAATTGTTTTTAATGCTTCGTGGTGGGCCGAAGTAGTATTTCTTACAATGGTGAGTTCATCGTCGAAAGCCGGATAATCGAGCCATAGCGAGAACATGAAACGGTCGAGCTGGGCTTCGGGCAGGGGATAGGTTCCTTCCTGTTCAATGGGGTTTTGTGTAGCCAGTACAAAAAAAGGTTCTTCGAGGATAAAATGCTGGCCGGCCGAAGTAACTGACTTTTCCTGCATGGCTTCAAGCAAGGCCGATTGGGTCTTGGGGGGCGTACGGTTAATTTCATCGGCCAGGATAATGTTGGCAAAAATTGGCCCCTTGATGAATTTGAAATTTTTATTGTGATCCAGAATTTCTGTTCCAATGATGTCGGAAGGCATTAAATCGGGGGTGAACTGAATTCGTTTGTAATCAATGCCCAGCACCCTGGCAATGGAATTCACCAGCAGCGTTTTGGCCAAGCCCGGTACGCCAATGAGCAAACAGTGTCCCTGGCTGAATATCGAAATCAGTACTTGTTTGATGATTTCATCCTGCCCGTAAACTGCTTTGCCGATTTCCTTCAGCAAATCGTTGTTCATTTTGCTTAAAGCATCAATGGCTTCTTTATCATTGGTGTATTTCATCGTTTCGAATGCTAAGTTTAATGCTCAAATTTAAACTATTTAATCCAGTTTTTAAATTTGAATGAACAATTCAAATAAGTATCATCAATTCTGATGTAAGTTTTGGCCTGTCGTTCACTGATCCACTCCATGATGGTGTCTTCATGCTTTTTAGCCAGGTACATTTCACTGATCAGTGGATAATCTTCGCTCAGGTTGGCGGTATGTGACTCAATCTTGTTGATGAGTTTAACCACCTGGATCACTTCACGGTGTTTGTCGTCAATGGTCAGAAAAGGAGCTGATATTTCATTGATATTTAACTTGTCAATGACTTTTGAAATGTCGGGTGAAAGTTCCTGTGGTTCAAATCGCGACGACATGGTGGCCGGGTTGATCACCATTCCTCCGTTATTGCGGGAATTCTTGTCGTTGGAATAGCGCATGGCCGCATCGGCAAACGAAATCTCACCTTTACGGATGTTGTTCACGAGACTGTCCATGGTATTCATGATGCGTTGTTTTTCTTCGATATCAATTTTGGGTTTCATGATGATATGGCGGCAACGGACACGCTCTCCCTTGCGATCGACCATTTGAATGATGTGGTAACCAAATTCACTTTTGACCACGTTGGAAACTTGGCCTGGTTTCAGATTGAAAGCCGCTTCGGAAAAAGCCGGATCCATGGTTGCCCGGCCAAAGTATCCAAGGTCACCACCGTTGCTGGCATTGGGTTCCTCGGAATATAATACGGCGAACATGGCAAAGTTTTCACCAGCTTCAATCCTTTTTTTCATGGCTCTTAATTCATCCTTGATCCTGTTTTCTTCTTTTTCGCTGATAACAGGGATGGCTACAATCTGGGCATATTCATATTGGGTCTTGATGTTAGGTTTTTCTTCTTCGGGAAGATTGCGGTAATAATACCTGACTTCATTGGGGGTTGCTTTCACATTCTCGATGAGTTTGCTTTTCATCTGACCACTGAGAATTTCGTTCCGGATCACATCTTTCAGCTCCGATTTCAACTGTATGATGGGTTTCTTGAAGTAATTTTCCACTTCTTTTTCTGATCCCAGGTGTTGTAAAAAATATTCAATCCGCATGTCGAGCTGCTGATTGATTTGATTGTCGGTCACAATGATGTTGGTGTCCAGTTCGGCTTCAGCAACCATGAGCTTGTCAATCAGCAGGTTTTCAAGAATTTCGCACTTCATATCTCCTTCGGTTGTGATACCCTGGGCCTGATTTTGCAAGTGGATGGATTCAATGTCGGATTTCAGAATGATGTTCGATCCGATCACTGCCACAATCTGGTCAATGATTTTATCCTGGGCTTGTATCGAATGGGAAAACAATATCAGAAATAGGAAGAGTGAAAGATAAATTTTGCTGTTTCGCATGGTTCTTTTTTGAATTAATTGAAGACCCTAAATTTATTGTATTTTAGGGCATCGTTGTATAAACTATCCTTAAATTCTCTTAAAAAATCTAATTTTTTCTGATTCAATATTAAACTACTGATCCGTTGCTTGACAAAATCGAGTGGCGCTTGAGCACCGGGAAGCAAATAGTTGGTGATATATACTAGGTGACGTTCGGTACCACGGGTAAATTCTATCATTTCATTTTTTCGGATGAATTTGTCGTCAACAATGATATCGGCTCCTGTAATTTCATTAAAGTATTCCAGGTAAATCCAGCTGTTGTTAAAATCGTCGTATTTTTTGGCGTATTGAAAAATGAATTCTTCCCGTTGCACCATGTCTGATTCCAGGGTGCTTTTCATTTGATTACGGAAATGATCAGTCAGCGCCACATCGATTGGAAAAACCACATAAATGACTTGTACAATGGCTTGATCAAGTTCGAACAAGCGGATGTTTTTTTGGTAGTATTGTTCAATTTCCCTGTTTGAGATGGAGGCCGAAGAGAACTCGCTGAACTTTTTGTTTTTGTATTTGTGAATAAGCATTTCCTGCCGGTAAGCTTCCAGTTCCTGTTCAATATTGAGTTCGTTTTGGCTTAGCTTTCGTTGCGCTTCATTCACAATCAATTGGTTGGTTATCCAGTTTTTAATGTACAAATTCACAAACTGAACCGAATCGCGGGTACTCATGAAAGATTCGGGCATGATGCCAGCCAATTGTGACTGTGATAGTGTTTTATCACCAACCTGGGCAACTATCTGCGCTTTTTCAGCTTCCTTTTTTTCATTACAGGCGGTAAAAAAAAATAAGCTTGTTAAAAAGAAGATTACTCTCCAATCCCTCATCATTTTTTAAGGCTATGAATTTGTTTCAGCAATTTTTTGTTGATTTTAATTTTGGCTTGTGAACGCAACTCATTAACCCACTGCTCTTCCAATTCCTGTTGGTAGTCCGAGATGTATATCCCTCTCGCTTCTTCGAGCGATTTAGGGGCACCGGCTGGTTGAATTTTTCCTTCAGTGAATTCAAAATCATCGTTGAAACGTTCGGGTTTTTCGCCCCCGAATACCAAGTAGTCAATTCTTTTATTGGTGCCTTTTTCCCATTTTCCGGCACTTACCCTGATGTTCGACTTTGAGTTAATATTGATACGTGCTTCCAATACGTCAGGATCATTGACTCCTTGTTCGAGCAATTTTTTGCAGGAATCCAGTGCAGCCTGGTTGTAACACCTGATCCAAAGACCTTCAAAATGGTCGTCCCAGATGTATTTGTCACGGTTGGCATGGTAATAGTTTTCAAGTCCCACCGTATCTTCAACAGCTTTGTTCCAAACTTTTTTCTCCATAATGGAAAAGAGGAGCATGCCATCGTGGTATTCCCTAACAATCTGGGTAAATTCAGGCTGAATTGTTTCCAGATTTTTGTTCATGTATTCGGTGATAATTATTTCGTCAAATTTATCGAGATGTGGGAAAAAAATGCTTTTCCGTAATTTCGATTTGGTTTCATTCAACATTTGTACATTGTTGTAAAAATCTCTAACGGTATAGATTTCATCCTCAATTTGGTATAGTTTGAGTGCCAGAATTTCGTCAGGAAAAACTTCGTTGAAAATGGTGTCAGTGTACAAATCGTTGATGTATTTTTTGAACGCATCAATGTTTTCCTGGTAGGTAAGCATGTTCAGTTCTTCTTTCTTTCTGGCATAATAACGTTCCTTGCTATGGTTGCTTCTTAAGGGATCTTTTCTGACTTTTTCGGTCAAATCGGCTAATGACTCTTCAAATGTTGGAACGGGTCTATATCCAGTACGTTTGATGATGTGCCATCCAAAAATCGTTTTCACAGGTTTGGTGAAATCACCATCTTCCTTCAAACTGTATGCATATTCCACAAATTCGGGTACGTTAAAGCTTTTATTGATATAGCCCATTTCCCCTCCATTGCGGATCGAGTTGCGATCGTCGGAATGATCACGGGCAAGCTTAGCAAAATCTTCACCCTTGCTCAACAATTCATACAAACTATCCAGCTGGTGTTTGTACATAAGATCTTCTTCTTCGGTAGGATGATT
>JAFGVJ010000062.1 GCA_016938055.1 Prolixibacteraceae bacterium | reverse complement strand
GGTCGTGATTATTACGGAGGAATCAGTGATCATTTTCCAATTTACATGATTCTGGAATAAGGCTAAACTGCGTGGTCATTACTGCGTGGTCAATACTTCGTGGTCATGACCTTTCCCATTCGCACGCAGTCATGCACCAACTCACTTCCAAATTTTATTTCGATTCAGTGCATTGCGGTAGCGGGCAGCGTAAATGTTGTGCTGGGCCAGATTGCTTGAGAAATAGTGATAGCCCGAAAAATCATCTTTCGCACACATGTACAGGTATGCGTGTTTTTGTGGATTCAATACCGCTTCAATGGACGAAATCTCCGGAAAATTAATGGGGCCCGGAGGTAAGCCGGCATACTTGTATGTGTTATAAGGAGAATTGATCTCCAACATTTCGTTGGTCACCCTGCGAATGGTAAAATCATGCAGGGCAAATTTTACGGTCGGATCGGCCTGGAGCAACATTCCTCTTTTAATGCGGTTCAAATACAAACCGGCCACAACAGGTTTCTCATCTTCTTTTACCGTTTCTTCCTGTACGATGGAAGCAAGGGTAGCCACCTCAACGGGTGTAAGCCCCAATGCATCGGCTTTTGCTTTCCTTTCATCATTCCAGAAACGCTGGTATTCCTTGTGCATGCGATCGATAAAGGTCTGTGGAGAAGTGGTCCAGTAAAATTCATAAGTATTGGGGATAAACATGGCCGGCAGTGTTTCGGGAGTAAAACCATAGTAAGCAGGCAGCGTATCGGCACCAAGGGCACGGTAAATGTTGAGTGAGTCTGATTCGAAGTAACGGCTTACTTTCCCGGCCAAATCTTCAAAAAAGCGAACATTGTTGAAAGTGAGTTTCACCGGAGTTTGCTCGCCCGAGCGCAACAGGTTCACCAATTGGTTGGTATTCCAACCTTGTTTGATTTCATAGCGGCCTGGTTTTACCGCATTGGTGTATTCTTTTTTCTTGCTTACCCAACGGAATGCTTTGGGATTCTCCAGCAATTCGTGTTGGGTCATGAGCTGATCCACCTGCTTGAAACCTGCACCAGTTGGAATAAGAATGACTGTACTTCGTTTTACATTTTCGTTGAATATATAGCCAAAGAGTTCAAAGGCACGGTAGCCCGAACCAATGAGCAGCACGGCAAAAACGATGATCGAAATCTTGCTCAGTTTGGGAAATACCTGAGCCCTGTTTTTCCTTTGAATGGACATGGTGATTTTTTCTTGCAAAAATAGCTTGATTCCTTTAAACTGCGTTAAAAATGCCATCGAATTCCTCGCTAAAGTACCCTCAGGAAAGTTTTGTGAGGGAAAACTCTTAAATTCGCAGCATCATTTTTTTAAGCCAAATACTATGTACAAGGTTAAGCTTTCTGATCAAATTTATTTTCTGGGTTTTAATGACCGCAGAACCGCGTTGTTTGAAAATTTCTGGCCATTGCCTAAGGGGGTTACCTACAATGCTTATCTCATTGTTGATGAAAAAGTATGTTTGATTGATACCGTTGAACGGAAATTCACCGATGATTTCTTCGATCAACTGGACAACATCCTGGGAGATCGCCCCATTGATTATGTGGTGGTAAACCATGTGGAGCCCGATCATTCCGGTGCGCTTTCGGCCTTGCGCATGAAATATCCCAACATCACCATCATTGGAAATAAGAAAACCTTTCCAATGATTGAAAATTTCTATGGGATTACCGAGGCATGCATTACGGTAAACGATGGCGATGAACTAGATTTGGGCCAACATAAGCTGAACTTTTATACCATTCCCATGGTTCATTGGCCTGAGAGCATGGTCACTTACGATCGTACCGAAAAAATCCTTTTCTCCAACGATGCCTTCGGTAGCTTTGGTACCCTCGATGGCGGCGTTTTCGACGATGAAGTCAACCTTGCATATTACGAAGAAGAAGCCATGCGTTATTTTACCAACATTGTAGGGAAATATTGTCCGCATACCGCCCGTGCCCTGGTGAAACTCGAAGGGCTTGAAATAGGCATGATTGCCCCCTCACACGGTTTGATCTGGCGCAGCAACCTGGCCTATATTCTGGATAAATACAAGCAATGGAGCAGTTACACCACCGAGAAAGGCGTGGTAATCATCGTGGGATCCATGTACGGCAATACCGAGAAAATGGCCGATGCCATCGGACGCCAATTGGCTGTACGGGGCATCAAAAACGTGCGCACCTTCGATGCTTCCAAAACCCATGTATCCCACATTATCAGTGACATTTTCAAATACAAGGGCGTCATCATCGGCAGTTGTGCCTACAACAACGAGATGTTCCCGAGCGTTGAAAATGTGGTGCGCGAAATTCTGCACAAGGGTATCAAAGACCATGTGCTGGGTGTTTTCGGGTCGTATAGCTGGAATGGCGGCGGGGTGAAAAACCTGGAGAAATTCTCTGAAGAAATTAAATGGGAAATTGTGAATCCCTCTGTGGAAGAAAAGGGAGCCCTGAAAAAAGACAAATACGAAGAATCGAAACAACTGGCCGATGCCATGGCCAACAGGTTGGAAGAATTATTTACTTAACTCATGTAAGTGTGGAAATACAAAAGAACCGTTCCCGATTTTAAAGGAACGGTTCTTTTTTAGGCATCCAGTAATTCTTTTCCTGCATCTTTCAAAAGTCCTAACGACCATTTCACTATCACCAGTGAGCTGACAATGGCTGCAACGGTGTCCACAAATGGAATGTCCCATTTCCAGGCAGCCAGCAAACCAATGATGGCGGAAAGGCTGGTGAGGGCATCGGCCACCACATGCAGGTAGGCTGCACGAATGTTGTGGTCACTTTCTTCGTGTTTATGGTGGAGCAAAAAGGCGCTGCCTATGTTCACCGCCAATCCAATGATGGCTACCAAAATTGCTTCCTTATACACAATGTCAACCGGATTGAAGAAACGCTGAGCGGCTTCGATCATAATGACCAGGGCAAAGAGCAACAGAATTAAACCGCTGCTGTAACCCGATAAGGAGAGGATTTTGTGAGGATCACCTTTGAACTTACTGTTTGCTTCCAGTTTTCGAACCAGAATGTAAGCAATCCAGCTCAAGCCAATGGCCAGCACGTGTGATCCCATGTGAATGCCATCGGCCAGCAAGGCCATGGAGCCGGTGGTTAAACCGAAAATAATCTCCACCACCATGGTAATGGCAGTGAGCAGCACTACCCAACTGGTACGCTTTTCATGGTGACGGTGATGGTCATGATGATGATCGTGGTGATGAGGTTCTTCTTTCATGATAACTAATAACAAAACTGAACTGAAAGGGTTGATCCAAAGTTACATTTCCCTTCCAATCCAGTTTTCTTCAACCAGAAAAAAATC
>JAFGVJ010000061.1 GCA_016938055.1 Prolixibacteraceae bacterium | reverse complement strand
GTCACATATGATATAAATGTGATTGGCTGATTTCGCTGTTTAGTGATAGGCTGACTCGAAGTCAGACTATCACTATATTTGAATACTAACTGCTCTTATATTCCGTTGGGTTCACCCCAAACATGGCCTTGAAGCATTTTCTGAAATATTTGGGATCGTTGAATCCACAGGCATAGGCTGCTTCCGATATTTTGTTGCCTCCTTCGGTAATCAGGCGGGCTGCATGCTTCAGCCTTACCTGACGGATCAGGTCGACCGGCGAAACGCCCAGCAAGCCTTTTACCTTGTTGTACAGCACTGTACGACTGTAGACAGAGAGGCTAATCAACTGTTCAACGTTGAATTCCGGGTCACTAAAATTCTTCTCAATAATTTCGAAAATTTCGTTCAGAAACTGATCGTCCTTGTTGGTAATTTTGGTATCGAACAATTCACCGGCCTTCTTGTCGCGGTATTTTTGAATAACCAATTCCCGCTGTTTGATGAGGTTGGAGGTAACTGCCCTGAGGTATTCGGCATTGAAGGGTTTCAACAGGTAAGCCTCGGCACCCGATTCGACTCCGATAATCTGGTCTTCCATGTTCGATTTGGCGGTGAGCATCACCACCGGAATGTGCGAGGTGTTGAAATCGGCCTTGATGGCCTTGGTCAATGCAATGCCATCCAGTTCGGGCATCATCACATCGGTAATGATCACGTCGGGATGCAGGTGTTTCAGCTTGTCGAGTGCATCCCTGCCGTTAATGGCTGTTTCGATTTTAAACAGGGGCTTGATGCTTTCGCTCACATACAACAATACCTCGGGATTGTCTTCCACAATCAGGGCCAGGGGAGCATCGTTGAGGTGAACATCGAGCAAAACGGGGGCTTTTTCGTCACCTTCCTCCTCTAGTGGCTGCTGGTGTACATGGTTGCTGTGGGGTTTTTCCCTGAGTGCGTCTTTTTCATAATGATCGTAACCGGTACGCAGCCTGATGATAAAGCGCGACCCTTTTCCTTCGTCGCTATCTACCAGGATGTCGCCCTTGTGTAACTGCATGATTTCATAGGCCAGGGAGAGTCCTATGCCGGTTCCCTTCAGTTGCTGGTCGTCGGACGAAAGGGGCGTAAAACGCTGGAACAGGTACTTTAGCTTGTCGCGCGAAATGCCGGTTCCCTCGTCGCTGATCGCAATTTCAATGTATTCAGCATCACTTGCTAAAATTTCGACCATAATTTTTTTCCCCTGCCCGGTATACTTGAAGGCATTAGACAAAAGGTTGAAAACCACCGAATCGAACTTGTTGGGATCGACATATACAGTGGCCATTTCATCGCTTTTCACCAACTGAAAATCAATTTGTTTCTGACGGGCTACCGGTGCAAAGTGCTCACATATTTCTTCCACAAAATCGTTGAGAAGAATGGCTTCAATCTGTAAGACCATCTTCTTGTTCTGGATTTTTCTGAAATCGAGGAGCTGATTGATCAGCTTCAGCATACGCCGCCCGTTTCGTTCCATCATGTTGATGCGGTTTCGCACTTCGGGCGGTAAATGTTTACTGGCCTTGATGTCATCTATGGGTCCCAGAATCAGGGTGAGCGGTGTTCTGATTTCGTGCGAGATGTTGGTGAAAAACTGTAGTTTGATGTCGTTTACCCGGCGTTCTACCTGCAGGTCGTTTTGCATCCGGTAATATTTGAAGAAGATCCTGCGGGCTATTTCAAGCATCAGCAAGGTAAACACAAAGTAAATGATAAGGGCCCAGGTGCTTCGCCACCATGGGGGATGAATGGTGATCACCAGTTGCCGGGGGATCTCGTTCCAGGTTCCATCCCAGTTGGCCGCTTTCACCTTGAAGACGTAGGTGCCCGCCGAGAGATTGGTATAGGTGGCTTTCCGTTGGTTGCCCACATAATTCCAATCATTCTCAAAATTTTCGAGGATGAAGGCATAATTGTTCAGGTGGGGCGCCAGAAAACTCAATGCCGCATATTCAATGCTGAAGCTCGATTGGTTGTATTGAAGATCAATTTCTTCCAGTGTTCCAATTTCCTGCCTGATGGGGGAGTCCGGATCGTTGATGTCGATGTTCCGGTTGTTGAGCTGAAAATTGGTGAGGGCCATTTTTGGAGCGTACTCCGTTTTTTCGATGGTTTCGGGATGGATCAACAGAACACCGGCAATGCTGCCAAACAGCAATTTCCCGGATGAAAGCCTGCAACAGGCATTTTCGCTGTAATTGTTCGTGTAAAGCCCACTGTTGATGTCGTAGTTTTCAAAAACCATGCGGGCAGGTAAATAGCTTGAAATACCGCTTTCGGTTCCCATCCATATTTTTCCGCTCCGGTCTTCCAACACGGAAAAAACCGCATCGTTGGACAAGCCATTTTGGGTTTTCAGGTGCATGAATTCCGAACCGGCCCCCTGATAGTTTTTCAGCATACTCACACCTGCACCAAAGGTACCGAACCATAGTTGTTGTTTACTGTCTTCAAAAATGTGGATCACATCGTTGTAGCTAATGCTGGTGGGAACATCGGGATCATAAAAAAATGTTTCGAAGCGGGGAAATTCATTTCCGGTGCTCAGGTCGCAAACGTTGAGTCCGAAAGTGGTGGCCACCCAAAGCCGCTGTTGGGAGTCCTCAAACAGGAAGCGTACTTCGTTGGATGAGAGCTGGCTGTTTTGCTGGTTGATGCGTTCACAAAGTAAGTCTGAAGCAGTTCGGCCTTTCACCCTGATAAGTCCACCTCCGTAAGTACCAATCCACATTTGATGCTGATGGTCTTTCAGCAGGGCATATACGTTGTTGTTTGATAAGGACTGGTCGTTTCCCGCATCGTGTAAGTACTGATGGAAGGAAAGCCGCTGATAAAAACCCGGGTTATTTTTAACGCTTTCCTTGCTCACCAAAACGCCGCCACCCTTTGATCCCATCCAGATGTAGCCTTCATGATCTTCAACCATGCTGTAAACATTGTACCCGGGCACATTGGTTTTCAGCAGTTGCATGCTGTTGAGCGAAGTCATCAGTTCTTTTTCCTGATTGTAAATATAAATTCGTCCCGACTTGGTGGCTACCCAGATGTATTGGTTACTGTCTTCAAAAATGGCACGGACCACATTGTCGGCCATGTGTTCAAACTGGGGTTCGGGCAGCACCTGAGTAAACGAGGGATTTGATAGAATCACCTTGTTGGCCCCGCCGTTGATCTGCCCGGTGCCTACCCACAGCAAACCTGAACGGTCTTCGCCCATGCAGTGCACAAAATCGGAACTCAGGGTAGATCTGGAAAGAGGATTGTTTCTGTAAAAGCTGAAGGTTCCTGTTTCGCGCTGGTATAGCGCCAGTCCTCCACCATGGATCCCGATCCACAAATTCTGGTTCTGGTCTTCATAAAAGAAAGGCCTTTCGTCGTCGATGATGGATCGTTTTTCCCGGCTGACCAGGTTAAAATGTACCTCACTTCCGGTTTCGGGATCAATTTGTACGACTCCGAACTGTTCGGTTTTCAACCAGATTAAACCTGCCCGGTCGGCAAAGAGGTATTGTGCATCGTTACCATTTTTTTTGAACTGCCTGATCT
>JAFGVJ010000004.1 GCA_016938055.1 Prolixibacteraceae bacterium | reverse complement strand
CACGCAATCAATATCAGGAATAAGGTGAAGTAAATGAATTGTTTAAACATATGAATAAGTTTTAGTTAGTGCTTATTTGAAAAGTTTGGGAGCAAAAGTGTTCAGGTAGATTCTCCAATTGGCCCAGGTATGCCCTCCAGCAGTAACATAAAAAGAGTGCTCAAGTCCATTCTCTGTTAGTTTTGTGTCGAGATTTTTGTCGCTCTCCCAAACAAAATCGTCGGTTCCGCAGGCCAACCAATACAACTTATACCCTGCTTTTTTAAGCCCCTGTAATTTCTCATCAATGTCAGTTTGTTCTCCCCACAGACCCATGCTCAGTGGGCAAATGTACTGAAACATGCCCGGGTATTCATTGGCAGCAGCAATGGTATGCCCTCCACCCATTGAAAGACCGGCAATAGCACGGTGATCGGGATCAGCAGTAACCCGAAAATTTTGCTCGATATAAGGGACAATGTCTTTGACAATGCTGTGCACATAAAGATTTCTTTTTGCGGGGTCTCTCCTATCGAATGCTGCTTCGGGCAGCAGGTTGGTTTTGGCGGCTTGTTGGTTTGGGTTGCCGTTGGGCATCACACAAATCATAGGAACAGCCAGTCCCTTTTCAATCAGGTTATCCAAAATCTGACGGGTACGGCCCATGGTACTCCAGGCATCTTCATCGCCACCGGCACCGTGAAGGAGGTAAAGTACCGGGTAGCTGCTGTTGCTGCTTTCGTATCCATAAGGTGTATAAACATACATGCGACGGTTGAGACCCAGTGTTGGAGAATCATACCAAACCTGGTGAAGGTTTCCTCGCTCATTGGCTTCGAAATAATTAGCTGTTAGTTCCCCGGGTATCAACAATACACTTAAATAGCGTGTTCCATCGCGTTGCAAAAAAATATTGCTGGGATCGTTCATACTAAGCCCGTCGACTAAAAAATTGTAGGTATAAAGTTCCGGCTCGGGAAGCGGCAGGGTGATGGACCATAAGCCACTTTCGTCTTTAGACATCAAAAGGGCTCCGGGAACATCCATGGTCCCAAACGATGTTTCCATTTTGACGCTAGGTGTAAAACCACCGCTTATCTTCACCGTATCGGCATGAGGCGCCATCAAGCGAAATACCACTTCATTTTCAACTATTTCAGGAGATACAATGGGTTTCCTGTTCATGAAATTTGAGAGTTCCTGCGCCTGAACACCTGCGATGAAGGTCAGAAATAAGGTCGTTATGAGTAATTTTTTCATTGTGTAATTTGATTTGAATTGATGTGTGAAGGATCGTAAACAATGGTGGCCTGACCCAGGGTGCTCATCATGGGATTTTTGGCACCAATACCGGGAATGATGGCAGGGTGAGGTTGAGGAACAGGTGGTGTACCAAGGTCAATCAATTTAGCCAGTTCGAGCATGTCCTTGACATAGCTTTTATCGAAAGTTGTTTTCACATAGGGATAATGGCCACAGTAAATCCTTGAAATACCCTGATCCATGATGTTCAACATTTTTGAACACGAAGCGGCATAGCTTGCCATGGGTGAGAATGGCCACAACTGGCACCATACCTGACCGGAACCAAAGGCATCGCCGGTGTAGCAATTGCCGGCTTGCCAATCAAGCAGCACAATGGATCCGGGGGTGTGGCCCGGCATGTGACTTACCACGATTTGCTTTCCGCCCAGGTCAAACACATCGCCTTCGTCTACAAAAGTGATCTTTCCTTCATAAGGTTTCTGCAAATGACTCATTAGAAGCGTATCGGCCGGATGCAGGTAGATCTCCCCAAAATAGTTGATGTTCCCGGCATGGTCGCCATGCAAATGTGTAAGCACTACGTACAGTGGTTTTTGAGTGATTTGCCTTAGCACCTTCTCCAAATCTTCACATTTGGTGCCTGTATCAATGAGCAGGGCCTTTTCAGTTCCCTCGATGAGGTACATGGTGGTCATGTCGGTGGTTTCGATTACCCACATATCCTTTTCCAATTGCGTGATGGCCAGGTCCTTGTTTTCAAATACCTGGGCCATTAATCCATTCACTAAAAGAAGAAGGAAAGCAAAAGTGAAGATTGTTCTCATTATTAAATGTATTGTAGTCATTGGTCATTCAGTCATTAGCAGAAATGAATTTCACCAATGACTGAATGACTAATGACTGAATGACTTTTTCCTTATTTAAATAAAAGTTGTGCAAACTGAGTCAGGTACACCCGCCAGTTAGTCCAGGTGTGACCACCTTCGGTTTCTACGTAGGTATAGGGCATCCCAATGCCGTCGAGTGTTTTGCGGTAATCGACACCGGCTTTGAATAGGAAATCGGTCTTCCCCATTCCAATCCAGTATAGTGCATAACCATTGTCGCGCTGTGCTTTCAAGGTTTCATCGAAGTTTTCGTACACTTTCGACTGGACTTTCTGATCGGGCAGAATGGCGGCAGAAAACAAACCAATATAATCGAAGGTATTGGGGTAGTATCGCGAAATGTGCAAGGAGTGGTAACCGCCCATTGAAAGACCAGCTACTGCACGGTTGGCCTTGTTGGCCTTTACGCGGTAATTACTTTCGATGAATTTGATCACGTCCACAAAGGTTTCTTCGTATTTGCCGTCCATGGTGTTGGGTAGCTGCATGCTTGGTTTATACAAACCTTTGCTCGATTCGCCGGGTGCTGCTTGCTGAGCAACATTGCCGTTGGGCATGACAACGATCATTGGTTTTGCCTTGCCTTGTGCAATCAGGTTATCGAGGATTTGGGCGGTTCTGCCAAGGGCAATCCAAGCTTCCTCGTCGCCACCCATGCCGTGTAGCAGGTACAAAACCGGGTATTGTTCATCATTGTTTTCGTACCCCGGAGGCGTATAGATGGTGATGCGGCGCTCCATGTTGTTGCCCGGTGAATTGTACCACCGGCGGGTGACTGAACCATGAGGCACATCCTGAACGCTGTACAGGTCCCCTTTACCGCCGCCCACAATGAATACATCGAAAACGGAAGCCACATCGCGTATTTTGTAAACATTGTTAGGATCGGTGCAAGTTAAACCATCAACAATGAAAGAGTAACTGAACAAATCGGATTGAAGTGCCGCTGACTTGAAAGTCCAAAGCCCTTTTTCATCTTTCTTCAACAGGGCTTTGCCCGGCACATCAAATTCGCCCCACTGGGTATTCATTTTTTCGGTAGGAAGGAAGTCACCGGTGATCAACACTGTGTCGGCACCGGGAGCAGCAAAGCGGAAGGTGACTGTTTGATCATCATGGACTTCGGGTGACACAATGTTGGCAGCACCCCACAGGGCCTGCTGTGCATAGTTCTTGATTCCGATGATCATCACCAAAAAAACAATAAACTGTAATCTTCTTTTCATCATTAATATTTTAATCGTTTATTTTTCACTTTAAATATCATCTATTTTCTGATCAATTACAATTACCAGCCCGGATTTTGAGTAATGTTCGAATTCAATGAAATCTCTACTTCGGGGAAAGGCAGCAACCAGTGTTTTTCTTTAAAACCGGCGTTGTCGCCAGTATTATATTCTTCCCAATTAACTGATCCTGATGAAGTGAATGAGGGAATTTGCTTGCCCTGATCTTTCATCTTATCGGCAATTCCCCAACGGATGATGTCCTGATAACGAACATACTCACCGCATAATTCAAGCCGTTTCTCCAGCACAATATCGTCCATGGTCACTGTACTTTTAGCTGGAAGTTTTGCCCTTGTACGAATCTGGTTTACATATTCGGTCGCTTTAGCCACATTGTTGCTTTTAAGCTGCGCTTCGGCTCCCAGCAAGAGCACTTCGGCATAGCGCATGTAACGAAGGTTATTGTAGCTGGACATCCAACCGCCGGAGATAAATTCACCCTTGAGAATACGGTTTTTCCACTTAAAGTATCCTTCGTGACCATACAAGGATTTCCCATCAATGATATAATCACCCAATTCTTTAACTTCATCGTAAGTTTTCATGGTTTCGTTCAGCCGATATCCGTCTTCACCTTCTTCCTGAACAAAAAGGTGATATAACTCGCTGTTGAAATTTATAAATCCCCAGGCTTCGTTATTCACTTCGGAAGTGATGTTCATGACCGACCCCCTCCATCCGAGCATGGCAGCTTCGAGCGACCAGTTGGTAAAGGCATTGTTAGGATCATTTAAACGGTTCAGTTCAAAAACCGATTCGCAGTTATTGGGCTGCATGTATGTTAACATATCGCCATATTTCCCATTGTATAAGGCATATTTTCCTGAACGCACAACATCATCCAATACCTGAGCTGCGTCGGTCCATTTTTCCTGAAAAACATAAGCTTTCCCTAGCAATGACTGAGCAAATTGTTTTGTTAGCCGGTAATTAGCATCATCGTTGGCACCGGACTTTTCTGCTAATACACCGGATGCGATGGCCTCGGTAAGGTCGGCCTCAACAAGCGCCCATAATTCGGCAGGATTGCCATTGGGTTGTTGGTATTCCGATGGTCCAAGTTCGTGATCGACCAACGGAGGTGTTCCCCACATCGAAATCAAATTGATATAGGCAAAGGCGCGGAATACTTTTGCTTCGGCCCGTGCACGTTTCTGAATATCGGAGGCATCGGGTACATGGCCCAATACAACGTTCGACAGGTAAATGACACTGTAATAACCCTGAAATACGCTCTGGATATATGAATGCTCAGGACCAAAGGTGTATTCGTTCAGTTGTTCCAGTTCATTGTTATCGCCACGACCACCTCCGCCACACCAAACATCGTCGGAGAGTAAATTTTTCAGGAAAACATCATTGAAATGAATTTCCATCATTTTAACGTACAAAGAAGTGATGGCTTCATCGGCTTCCTCATCGGTTTGATAATAAGACTCAAGTGATGCCGTACCATGTTGATCAATATCGAGCATTTTCTCACATGAAGTGAAAAAAATCAACCCTACAACAAGCAGGCCTGTGATCATATTTATTGTTTTCATTTTTCTTCGTTTTAAGATGAAATAATTACTGCCTTATTAGAAAGTAACGTTTACGCCAAAGACTACTTTCCTGGATGATGGGTAATAACCTTTATCAACGCCCATTGCATTTCCTGAACCTGTAACTTCAGGGTCAAATCCAGGGTAAGCAGTGAATGTAAAAAAGTCGTCGAGTGAACAGTAAATGCGCATGTGCTGGATACCTGCTATTTTTATCATGTGTGTTGGAAGCGAATATCCCAGCTGCATTTGTTTAATTCGGAAGTAAGAACCATCGAAAACAACGGCATCGCTCACCCAATATTTATCAATATCGGTAGCACCGGCACGAGGACGTGAAGCTGTAGTATTTTCAGCAGTCCAACGGTCGTTGTAGAACTCTTCCAAAATATTGGCCTGTAGCCGGTCGCCACGATTGGTACAGCTAAAAATTTCATTGCCATAAGCGCCGGTACCAAACACGGTAAGGTCCATTCCCTTATAGCTGGCCGATAGCGTTAATCCGTAAGTGAAGTCAGGGATTCCGCTTCCAATGTATGCTTTATCGGAATCGTTGATGATGCCATCGTCGTTCAAATCAGCAAATAATGGATCACCCGTTGCGTCATCAATGCCTTCGAGATGATATCCCCTGAAGTACCAGGCAGGATATCCCTTTTCAAAAACAGTAATGCCCTGCGATGTATGAAAGTTTACACCATTGATACGGTCGAGTGATTCGTGAATGTAGGTGACTTCGTTTTTCAGTGTGGCCATGTTACCACGAATGTTATAAGTGAAATCACCAAGTTTCTCTTTCCAGCCAAGTTCAAGTTCAAAGCCTTTATTCAACACATTGCCGGCATTGACAGGCGAGGCTGTATTTCCAACAATGGTCGATGGTGTAATGCCCATCATGATAAGATCTTTGGTTTCTTTGTGATAGTAATCGGCAGTTAATGAAAAGCGATCACTTAAAAAGCGGGCATCGATCCCAATGTTGGTTTGTTCCGAAGTTTCCCATTTCAGTTCTTTGTTTCCGGTAGCCGAAGGTGAAGAACCAACAGTGTAAACCATTGAATTGGTAAAGGGATATGATCCGCTTGATTTAATTGAAGTGCTGTAGGAATAGGAACCTAAACTTGCTGTTGTTCCGTTCTGACCCCAGCTCACCCGAAATTTCAAATAAGAAACTAAAGGAACAGGTTCCATAAACGATTCGTTACTGATAACCCACCCCAGCGATGCAGCAGGGAAATACCCCCAGCGGGTCTCAACCGGTAATACCGAAGTGTCGGTAGCATCGGCACGCAACGAAAGTTGAGCAATGTAGCGGTTGGCATAGTCGTACGATGCCCTGCCAAAGTAGGACAATTTGCGGGTAAAGGTTTCTTCACCGCCCGAAACGGTTTTTATTGCTGTGGCTGTGGCATAAGCAAAGTAAGCATAAAGCGGATCGTCTTTTATAAAACCAAAGTCGTCTTTCCCACCGGTAATATTTCCGGTAATCCCAAAATTTCTGTTTTGAATGAACGAAGTTCCCAACATCCCGGATATGCTGTGGTTCCCAAATTTTTGTTGATAATTGGCAAAGTTTTCCCATTGCATGTAAATTGGCGTATAAATACTTGCATTCACCGACATGTATTCCTGGTTCATGGTAGTGTTCACATAATAGTCGTTATTCACTGTGTATGAATTGCTGGCCGATAAACGGTAAGCAAATCGTGAGGTGAAAGTGAGGAATTCGCTGGGTTTTAGGTTCGCATAAATCACTCCGTTGACATTAAAGCCTTTGCTTTCTGAAAAGGTTTTATCACGCATGATCAGCGGGTGATACTGATCGGTTTCCTGATAAGCCGAAGTAGAATAGTAATTGCCCTCTTCATCTTTTAGCAGGGTATAGCCCTTATCAAGTAGAATTTGCATGTGCCCGGGCAATTCATCAGGCGCGTATACCGAAGGAGTGAGCGGATCGAGCTGTAAAACCGACATCAGCAAACTCCCGTATTCCGAACCTTCGGCAACAGCCTGGCGGGTGTAATACTCAATTTGGTTGTTGGTTCCAACCTGCAACCAGGGTTTAATGTTGTAATCGGCATTGATGGTTGTTGTCATACGGCTGTATACATCGGCGTCGCCAACAACATATCCGTTATTGTCAAGATAGGAAAGCGACAAGTAATAAGAGCCCTCTTTGGTTCCACCCTGAAACGCCAAATTATGTTTTTTCATGAAAGAGTTCTCAAAAGCCACTTTCGACCAATCGGTATTGGTTTCACGGTCCCAGTTATTTTCAATCATTTCCATGCTGAGGTATTTGGCCTCGGTCATATAATTAATGTATTCCTGCGAACCAAGAATTTGTGGTACGCGGGAAATACTTTGCGACGAGAGCTGAAAATCGTAACTGATCTTGCCCTGACCGGCTTTCCCTTTTTTGGTGGTAATAAGAATGACACCATTACCGGCAGCCGAACCATAAATGGCAGCCGAAGCAGCATCTTTCAATACTTCCATTGATTCAATGTCGTTGGGGTCAATCCCGCCAATGTTACCGGCAATGCGGCCGTCCACCACAAAGAGCGGATCATTGGACCCGTTGGAGCTGATACCACGCACGCGAACGGTGGGTGAAGCTCCGGGCGACGCCGATGACTGATAAATTTGTACACCAGCTGTTTTCCCCTGCAAGGCCTGTTCGGGCCGGGTGATGGTGCGGTTCTCCATATCTTCGGCTTTTACCTGTGAAATGGCGCCGGTTACAGAACTTTTTTTCGTTGTACCATAACCAACAGCAATGATTTCATCGAGGCTGATGTTGCTCTCTTCCAGTGAAACCGAAATCTGGGTTCGTGCCTGTACCGGAACTTCAAGGGTTTTCATTCCAATGAATGAATAAACAAGGATGCCATCGGCGGGAACATTGCTGAGGGTGTAACGACCATTGATGTCGGTAATGGATCCGTTGATGGTTCCCTTTGCAACAACCGTTACCCCGGTGAGCGCTTCACCGCTGCTGTTGGTCACGGTTCCTGTTATTTTTACAGGCTCCTGGGCAAAAACCGTCGATCCAATCATCAAAAAGCATAACAACAACATACCAAAGTTGAAAGAGGTACTTGATGGAAGATGCCTGATTAGGTTTACTCCGAAAATTTTCATAATTGGTAAAGTTTAGTGATTGAATGAATGAGTTAGATTTCTCATCAAAACCATTTCGGTTCAGAGCTGATTTCGATCATGTAATGGTAAGCATTGCTCCCGGGCAAGTATTTCCGGTTCGTTTTCAGCATTTTCCTAATTGTTCATCTTCGCTTTTCTATTTGTTCAATTTCTTTTCTATTTCATCAAAACCATCTTCCTGGAAGCAAAAGTGAAAAGCACGAGCACTTTAATTATTAAATTTGGAGGATACAATTTTCAGTGGATAATGAGGATACTCTTGGCGTTTTGTGGATGCGTATTATTTATGATGGTTGAAGCAAATACCGGTTCAACGGCCAAACCTATCCCCACCATTAACCCGCTGGTTTCATCCACCATCACCAACCAGCAAATCACCTCCTTTGCAGAAGATGAATTCGGGTTTATTTGGATTTCAACCATCAGGGGGCTGAATAAATTCAACATTTTTGAATACCACCAATACTTTCATTCCTCGGATTCAACTTCGATCAGCGACAACCGCATTCAAAGTCTTTACAAAGATTCCGGGAACAGGCTCTGGGTAGCCACCGTAAATGGTATCTGTCGATACAATAAGCAGGATGCTTTTGAAAGGGTACGCATCAACAGTTTAAGCAACAATGCCATTCGCTTTTTTGAAAACCGCGAGGGGAAACTATTCCTCAGCATGAATTTCGAAATTTGTGTTTACAACGAGCAGGAAGATTGCTTTGACCCAGTAATTAAAAATCTTGACTTCAAAAATTCTCTGACACAGTGCTTTGTGGATGACTCCAACAACATTTGGACTGTAACCCCCGAAGAGATACGCTGTACGAACAGCCAAAACTTTGAAGTGCTCCAATCATTTCAACCCAGGCATTACAACACTTTTTCCTATCTGAACGAGCGGGGTGAACTTTGGCTTTCGTCGTGGAACCAACTGGAAATATATCACATCCATTCGGGTAAATATTTAACGGTTCCCGCATCCATTTCAAACCATCCGGTACTAAGTGAATCAATCATTAGCGGAATGTTTCCATACAACGCCACATCAGTAATTATCCGCACCCAGCGAGACGGGCTTTTTCTTTACAATTACCTTAACAATGCTGTTATACATCAGTCTGAAAACGGATTCCCCTTTGAAGTTCCCGATTTTGAAATCAGCACCATTTATACCGACACAAAAAAGAATATCTGGATTGGTTCAAGCGATCAGGGCTATACTGTACGGTACCATTACAAAGAACGATTCAACAATAACAACTACCTCCGTTCGAAATTTGAAAATATTTCAGTAAGTAATGTAACCGCCGACAAACAGCACAACCTCTGGTTTGCTACCCGTTCAAATGGTATCACAATATACAGGCACACCGATCATCAGTTCCAAACTTTTTCGAACGAAGAAGTCTATTCTTTCTGGAGGTCAAACTTTTTGCATAAAACCAAAAAGCTCTTTGTTGACCAGGAGAATAATCTATGGATCTTATCCGATTGGATGTTACTCAAAACCAGGTACACGGGTCAAAAAATTGAAATGCTTAAGTATTTCTATTTCCCAGGCGGGATATTGAGTATTCATCAGGATGGTGCAGGGACCATTTGGCTGGGAGGCTCAAATGAAAGTATCTACACCCTGAAAAAAGGAGAAAGTGAATTTCAACCTTTTCACCTGTATGGCAAAGAATTTACTTTTACGCCATGCATCCTGCCCTTATCTTCGGGGCAAATAATGGTTGCTTCCTTTGGGCACGAGCTTCAACTAATTGACCCCGAATCGTGGGATGTGAGCACCATCCCCATTACAAAACATATTCATAATTCACGATTCATTCCCACCTGTTTGTTTGAAGATTCGTACGGTGATATCTGGATAGGAACCATTACCAATGGTATTTACCGGTATTCACGCACGAGCGAAACAATCAGTCAGTTTGAAGGAACAGCATGCACCGATATTAGTAGCATTACAGAAGATATTTCCGGAAATATATGGATAGGCACACTTGATGGATTGAGTAAATATGATCGAACCAACAATCAATTTATCAATTATTCTCAAAACGATGGCATTGGGGGAAATCAGTTCAACGAACAATCAGTTTGCCGCTTGCCCGATCACACCATGATTTTTGGTGGAACACACGGGCTTACTTTCTTCAATCCTCTTGATATCTCATACAAACGAAACATATCCCTGTTATTTCAGCACCTCAAAATCAACAATCAGCTTGAACATCCGGCCACCAGTAAAAGTATCGATAAACACCTGGTATATCATCCCGATATTCTCTTAAAACATCATCAAAACAGCTTTTCAATTTCTTTTGTAGCACTTGATTATTGCGAATTTGAAAGGGTAAAATATGCTTATAAACTCGAAGGGTACGACAGAATGTGGATCGAGGCAAACAACAATCATGATGCCTATTACTCAAATATCCCGTCAGGGAAATATAACTTCATTGTTAAAATCTATAACAGTGAAAAGACTATTAGCGAAACAGAAAATTCCATAAAAATTAGGATTCAACGGGCTCCTTGGGTAAGCTGGCCTGCGCTTGTTCTATACCTGATCGTATTTGAATTGTTGCTGGTTTTCCTGATAAAAATGCAGCGAAGGATTAAAACCAACAAAGATCTGGCTCTCCAGGCCGAAAGAGAAAAAGAACAGGAGCAAAGGGTGAATAAAATGAACATGAGTTTCTTTGCCAACCTGTCACATGAATTCAGGACTCCCCTAACCATGATTTCAGGGCCGGTATCAACTTTGTGTAACGACTCAACCATCAAGGGCAACAGCAAACAGTTGTTGTACATTGTGCAACGCAACGTGAACCGAATGTTGCGCCTGGTAAACCAGCTTATGGATTTCAACAAGCTGGAAAACGATACCCTGAAGCTGGAAGTAAAACTGGCCGATATCATCGCTGAATTACTGAAATCGATCGAGATATTTGAAATGAACGCCAAGGAAAAAGGGATCAGCCTGAACACTTATGGTTTGGAAGACAGTTTTATCATGTGGCTCGATCCCGATAAACTGGAGAAAATAATAACCAACCTGATGGCCAACGCATTGAAATTTAGTATTCCTGGAGGAAATATTGGCGTATCGTTCGATGTGATTACCCGCCAAAAAGCAACACAGTTGTTTCCACAAGTAAAAGCGATCAGCGTTGAGCAGTGGGTAAAAATTACCGTCACCAACACTGGAAAGGGAATTCCTGAAGATAAACTTGAGAAAATTTTTGAACGCTATTACCAACTCGATCATCAAACCCACGAATTGTACAACTGGGGTACTGGCATTGGTTTGTATTTTGCCCGTAGTCTTACTGAACTCCACCATGGTTACATCAAAGCCGGTAACCTTGAAAACGGTGTTTCTTTTACCTTGATCCTACCAGCCTCAGAGGAGGTATATCCTTTAGTTGAAAGAGAGTCTCATCCTGATAATCAGCATGCCATTTTCACCTCGAAGCTTCCTGAGAAAATCACCTATCATGATGATAAGCCAGGTGCAGCTCAAAAGCCACGCATTATGGTGATTGATGATGATTCAGAAGTTATTCACTACCTGAAGGCTTTGCTAACGGGTACTTATCAGGTTCTGGCCAGATTCGATGCCGATTCGGCTTTTAAATCCATCAAGGAGTTTGAACCTGATCTCATCCTCTGTGATGTTTTGATGCCCGGCACCGATGGTTTTCAATTTTGCCGAATGCTAAAAGAAAGTCCATCGTTTTGCCACATCCCCTGTGTATTGGTAACAGCCAAGGCAACGGTCGAAAATCAAGTTGAAGGGCTCAACAGTGGAGCCGATGCTTATGTTTCCAAACCTTTCGATCCCAGCTACTTAATGGCACTAATCAATTCTCAACTCAGTAACCGTGAAAAACTTCGTAACTTGCTTGGAACACTTACCAGAACTGAAAACATTGATGAAAACATCCTTTTACCACAGGACAAAGTATTCATGTCGGGATTATATGAGTTGATGGAGAATGAGTTATCAAATACTGAATTGAATATCACGCGAATGACCGAAGTGTTAAGAATATCACGTACAAAATTTTATTATAAAGTAAAAAGTCTTACAGGTGAAAATCCGAATGTATTTTTCAAAACCTACAAACTTAACCGTGCAGCAGAGCTACTCCGGGAAGGGAAATACAATATTTCTGAGATTGCCGATATGACCGGATTTAGCACCTTGTCACATTTCTCTGTAAGCTTTAAAAAACAATTCGGGCATAATCCAAGTGGATTTCGCTAATTGCATGATTATTGAAAACCTTTTCAATATAAATTCTTCATTTTACCTTTTGGAATAAAATCGTTGACATTATCGTATTTAATTACGTAAATTGCTTCAAAATCAACCCTGTAAATCTAATAACCATGTCACAAAAGGAAAAAGTCAAAAAAAATGAACGTTTTAAAATGCTCTATTCCTACCGTGAATACGCTGGCAAGGAGTTTGACCGCCTGATTGTGTATTTTGCCAGCGGCGGACTGGTCTTTACCACAGGCTTTGTCAAAAACATCATTGATATTAAAGCATGTACCAACACCACGCTTTTAAAACTTGCCTGGATCTTTTTCACCTTTTCACTCATCACCATCCTGATTTCCCACCTGAGTTCCAAGAAATCCATGGATCTGGAGATAAAGGGATCAATCCTCCCCAGTGACCAATGGGATATTCTTACCAAATTCTTGAATTTTACAGCATTTATTTCGCTTATCACTGGCATTGTTTTATTTATTGTCTTTTTGCTGAATAACATCTAAAAAGTGGAAACCAATCTGCAACAATGCTTAAGTTTTAAGTAAAACGTTTCTTATTAAACCTTAAAATAATCAGCTATGAAAAAAGTGTCAACCAATCCTATCATTCCCAGAGGACTCACCAAAGGTGTACTTCAGGAAAAAATGATTCGCGACGAGGGCGGAACAAAACCTCCGGCCTGGACAAAACCAACAACAATTGCCCGAGGTGGTACTAAACCACCTTCGGGCAAAAGAAGGTAAGTTGAAATTACTTCCGTTATAGACTTAATTAAAAGTATTTTCAACATTGTAATCGATAGTTTGTCGATGGGTCAGGATCGATTGATACAGACTGGCAAATGAGGCTTCAATCCAGATTGCGGCAGGAAAAACTCCTACAATCAGGCACAAGATTCCCAGAATGAAGATGGGAATGGTCATCAACCCTAAACCAAAAATGGTCCAGCCATGGCCCCTGGTCAAACGCCAGCTGCTCTCAATGGCCCTGATGGGATCGAGCTGCTTGTCCATCACCAGGTACGAAACAAAGGCCAATCGGCACAGAAAAACAATTCCGGGGATGATCAACAGAATAAATCCGGCAACAACAATGGCAAAAGTGATGAGGTGCGATATCACAATGTTTAGGTAGAGGGTTTGAAAACCCCTGAACAACCATTTAGGATCAGGTTCCTGATCGCGTGCAGCATCCAGGAACATCTTGTCGGCACCATAAAGGATGACCGGGCGTACCAACAGAAAAAAGCTCAACCCGATCAATACAACAACAACCATCATCACGGTGATTGCAGGAAAAGCATCGAAGGTCCATCCAAAAGCTTTGAAGTCGAAACCCCCAGTGGACTTACCCGAAAAGCTAAATCGTGAAGTGGAGTCAAAAATGATGCTGACAACGATTGCAACAAAAAGCCATAAAAAATATTTTTTCATGGTGTACCAACCGTTACCCAGGCTTTCGCTGATAGTAGGCTGGTGAAAATACTTGATTGTTTCCATGGTGTTCGATTTTTAAATATTTGATTCAAACATAGAACAAGAGCCTCGTTTTTTTTAGCGACCAAGGTAGTGTTTTGCATTTTCACTACTTTCGTAGGCAAGGTGAATGAAAAGTACCTGCTAATTTTGAACTGCATTCAACACGCTACTAAGGCATGATTCAATTATTGTTCATCATTACGTTCATCATCTGTACCGCTTCAGCCATACTGGGTGTCATGCTGTCGAACGATCTTAGGAAAAGGGATAACAATCAGGGACAAACACAGTTGCTGTTTTATCAGCAGGCATTTGTATACTTGTTTGCCTTTTATGCCATCTGGGGGGCCATCCTGGCGCCTCACATCCTTTCGTCCGATTGGCTTACTCCCGGCATCAGGGAAAAACTTACGGCCATTGTGGTGGTGCTGGCCATCCCTTTTCAACTCTTTTCGTGGTGGTATTTGCTCCGTTTGTTCCTTGATCCATTCGGCTTAAACAAACCTTTCATTGCCAGCACCCTCATTTTAGCAGGAACATTCATAAGTGCATTCATGCTTGCACAT
>JAFGVJ010000348.1 GCA_016938055.1 Prolixibacteraceae bacterium | reverse complement strand
GCCCGCATTGCGCTGAACATCTCCAAAGGTGATCTGCGCTTTGGCCAGGCAAACCACCAGGCCAACAAGGGGCTGATGAAATATATTTTGGTGATGGCCGAAAATCTGAAGGAGATCATTTCAGGAATTTTCAGTAACTCCCGTCAAGTTGCCCTGGCTACACAGCAATTTTCAATGACCACCAACATCATCTCGAAAGGATCAAGCGAACAGGCTGCTTATGTCGAGGACATCGCTCAGCGTCTGACCGTCATTGCCGAAAAAACCCGGCAGAATGCGAACAATGCCAACGAAACCAGGATGTTGTCGCACGAAGTAAAAGATGAGATGAATAAAATTAAATCAGAAACAGCATCCTCGCTCCAGGTGAGCAGATCCATTGCCGATAAAGTAGCCACCATCAACTACATTACCATGCAAACCAAAATTCTGGCCTTAAATGCTGCCGTGGAGGCTGCACGGGCCGGTAAAGCAGGCGACGGATTCCAGGTAATTGCCGAAGAAGTGCGAAGGCTGGCTGAAGTAACCCGCGATGCGGCTGATGAAATTGTATCCTTAACCGAAGCCAATTTCAACCAATCGCAGCAAGTGAGCGCCATGGTTCAGAAAATCATCCCCCTCATTGAAAACAATACCGATTTCATTGCAGACGTAGCGCAATCGAGCCAGGAGCAACACGAAAATATTCTGCATGTTGACCACATCATCAAAAAGCTGCATGAAATGAGCCAGGAAAATGCTGTTGCTGCCGAAGAACTTGCTGCAGGAACCGAAGAGCTGGAGGAACAAATGAAGCAGCTCACACAGTTGGTAGCTTATTTTAAGTTCGAAGGGCATGATGCCATTCAACAGCACCCCAAAAAGAAAAAGGCCGAAAATAGAGGGAAAGTAATCAAGATCTGGAAAAAGAAGAAGAAACACATGGCCTCCTAAGCCTTTATTTTCCGTTCAATTTCGCGGAGGTTGTCCATTTTTTTCTTGTTCAGGAAACTGTAAATATCACCCAGGTGTTCCTTCACTTTCTGCTGGCCAAATTCATACACTTTGGTAACCAGGCCATCCAGAAAATCACGGTCGTGTGAGACCACAATCAGTGTACCGTCGAAGTCCTTCAGGGCACTTTTCAAAATGTCCTTGGTTTTCATATCCAAATGGTTGGTGGGCTCATCCAAAATGAGCAGGTTCACCGGTTCCAGCAACAGTTTGATCATGGCCAGGCGGGTTCGTTCACCCCCAGAAAGCACTTTGACTTTCTTGTTCCAATCATCGCCACCAAACATAAAGGCTCCCAGTATGTCCTTGATTTTTGTTCGGATGTCCCCTTCGGCTACATCGTCGATGGTTTGGAAAACCGACAGTTCCTCGTCCAACATCGAAGCGGCGTTTTGGGCAAAATAGCCAATTTGTACATTGTGTCCCAACTGAAGGTTGCCTTCAAAAGGGATCTCGCCCATGATGGCTTTCACCAAGGTTGATTTCCCCTCACCATTCCGGCCAACAAAAGCCACCTTATCGCCGCGCTCAATGGTCATGGCTACATTTTCAAACACCAGGTGTTCGTCGTAACGTTTCGACAGCTCACCCATCATCACCGGATAGGAACCCGAACGAGGCGATGGCGGAAACTTCA
The DNA here is from genome assembly GCA_016938055.1 of Prolixibacteraceae bacterium. Classification (GTDB taxonomy): domain Bacteria; phylum Bacteroidota; class Bacteroidia; order Bacteroidales; family Prolixibacteraceae; genus Roseimarinus. The sequence goes on along the minus strand of JAFGVJ010000348.1, from coordinate 32,917 downwards.
GGTTTAGTGAAGAGGTATCTTCCTCGTCCACCTGCACAAGCTCCAGCTTTTCGAGCATGCGCACCCGCGATTGTACCTGGTTGGTTTTGGAATAAGTGCCTTTGAAGCGCTCGATGAAATCTTTGTTCTCGGCAATCATTTTTTGTTGCTCGTTGTAGGCTTTCAACTGGTGCAGCCTTCTGTCGGCCCGCAGCAGCTGGTACTGCGTAAAATTCACCCGGTAATCGTAAATGCGGCCCATGGTCACTTCAATGGTACGGTTGGTGACCCGGTCAACAAAAGCGCGGTCGTGTGAAATGAGCATTACTGCCTTTGCCGAGTTGATCAGGAATTCCTCGAGCCATTGTATGGATTCTATGTCCATGTGGTTGGTGGGTTCATCAAGCAGGATCAGGTCGGGTTTTTTCAACAGAATTTTGGCCAGTTCAATGCGCATTCGCCAGCCACCGCTAAACTCGCTGGTGGGGCGGTGAAAATCATCGCGGAGGAAACCCAGACCCAGCAGTATTTTCTCTACTTCGGCTTCATAGTTGATTTCTTCAATGGCGTAGTATTTTTCACTCAGCGCCGAAACCTGTTCAATCAGTTGGAAGTAGCTTTCCGATTCATAATCGGTGCGGGCTACCATTTCGTTGTTGAGCGCTTCAATTTGGTCACGCATATCGAAAATGGACGCAAAAGCCTGCGAAGCTTCTTCAAATACGGTGCGCTGGTCTTCAGTCATGAGGTGCTGGGGCAGGTAGGCAATGACTGCATCGGCAGGTGCCGAAACCCTTCCGCGGTTAGCTGTTTTCACGCCTGCGATGATTTTCAGCAAGGTGGATTTACCGGCACCGTTTTTACCCATGAGGGCAATGCGGTCGGTTTCGTTAATCACAAACGAAATGTCCTGAAACAAGGTGGTCGCACCAAACTCAACTGTCAATCCATCAACCGAAATCATCTTTCAACTTTAAAATGAAGGCGCAAAAATAAGAATAAACTGATTGAACAGATTGTATTGATTGAAAATAGATTGAACTGAAAAAAATTGTGTGTAATTTCTTCTTAATGACTCTTAACTAACAACAACATTATAGCTGTCATCCCGACGTAAGGAGGGATCCCTCCTTACGTCGGGATGACACTCAGATAGTGAATGTGTTAGCTATACTTTTTACTTCGTAGGGCGGAGTAAAGTGCTATTGACCATTGACTTTATGATTTATTCATCGGCCTGAAAGAATCGGGCGGGCATCAGTTTGAGCGGCAGCCACGAGGCAAGGCCACCAATGCTTAACACCGTGAGTGCAATGAGCACCAGGTTGGGCCAGCGAATTTCCACCGGATAATTTTCGATGGCAAATGATCCGGGAAATTTCAACCAGCCGAAATAAATCTGGCCCCAGCAAATGAGCAGGCCCAGCACCATCCCGATGGCCAGTCCCAGCAGGGAGACCAACCAACCTTCGTACATAAAAATCTGTCCGATGCGTTTCCGGGTTAGCCCCAGTCCCGATAAAATGCGGATATCCTTGCGTTTGTCGAGCAGGAGCATCGCAATGGAACTGGCCAGGTTAAAGGAGGCAATCACAAGGATGAACGAAAGGGTGAGGTAAATGAAGAACCGTTCGCTTTCGGCCACCCGATAATACGATTCGTGTTGCTGGTAACGGTTTTCTACTTTGTAGGTACTGCCCAGCTCTTTTTGTAGCCGTTTATGAATTTTTTTGAGATCGTTGCCTTCAACAAAACCCAGCTCAATGGCAGTTACAGATTCGCCCATCCCCAGCAGGTCACGGGCTAGATCCAGAGGAATCAGGGCATATTCTGCATCCACTTCTTGCTGACCAACCGAATAAATACCCGAAACAAACACATGTTTTTGTTTGAAAGGGTTGATCAGCATGGAACTGCTTTTGCCTTTCCGGGGGACTGAAATGTACACCGGGCTTACAAAATTGGTGGCAGCACCCAGGTTGTAAGCCAGGCCGCGGCCCAATATGGTATAATCGAAATTTCCATCGTTGAGCAAAAGTTTTCCGTCGTACAAATAATCTTCAAGGCCGGTCATGTCGAGGTATTCGTCGCTCACTCCCTTGATGCGGGCTATGGTTTGCCGTTCTTCAAACCTGAAGTGGGCAATTTCCTCGGCCACTTCACAGAAGTAAGCGAGAGAGGGATCGTTCCTGAGCTTGGCAAATACCGAATCGTTGGGGTTGAATTGTTTGCCTTCGGCCACGGTAATTCTGATTTCGGCATCGAAAACGCTGAAAAAGGATTTGATGAGCACGTCAAATCCATTGAAAATGGAGAGCACCACCACCAAGGCAGTGGTTCCCACAGTCACCCCCAGCAAGGCAATGCCCGAAATGATGTTGACCACATTTTTCGATTTCTTCGACAGGAGGTAGCGCCGGGCAATATAGAGCGAGAAGTTCAACTATTTGTAAGCTGTTACAATTAATCCGGTTCCTTTGGCATGTTCAATTTTCACATCGAACCAGTTGAGCAGGGCTGAAACCGGGAAGACCAGCAAGTAATAGAAAGGCAAAATCACAAAAAAGATTTTGCTGACACCCAGCAACAGAATCGGGTATTTCATCGATAAAAGCCACGACAAATGCCCGGGCTTTCCATATTGGTAGCGGGCATGCACTTTTGAAAAACCCACATTGCGCAGCTTTTCTTTGATTTCTTCCATGTTGTAGCCATCGCGTACGTGCTCATCGATAAAGCCGGTCACTTCATCGTGCCCGTGTTCGTGGGTATCGGAACCACCCTGATCGGAGGGGGTTGAAATGATCAGCAATCCATTGTCGGCCATCGATTCGTAGAAATTGTGGAACACTTTTACATCTTCTTCGATGTGTTCCATCACATCTACCGAAAGAATCAGGTCATATTGCCCGGGTTCTGTAAAGGTGGTCAGATCGGCCTTTTCAAAAATTACCCGTGAGTTCAGTTTCAGTTTTAAGAAGAACTGGTTGCAATCGAGGATTTGTTCTTCCTTCACATCAACGGCTTTGATCAATGCTGAAGGAAAATATTGCGACATGCGGTAGGTATACTGTCCAAAACCTGAACCGGCATCGAGGATGACCGGGTTTTCGGGGGCTTTCCATTTTCGCAGTTCACGGCGTACATGCCACGAGCGTAAGAGCAAGCCATCGAGCAGGCGGTAAAACATTTTTCGTAACCCGGTCGATTTGTTAAAAACACTTCCCAAACTTCTTTTAATCGGATCGTATTGCATAAGGCGGCTTAATCGTGTAAAACGCGTTCAATGTTTTCGATGTAATCAAGGCTGTCGTCGATGAAGAAATCGAGCTGGGGCACAATTCGTAACTGTTTGCCTACCTTGTGACCCAGTGTTCCCCTGATTTGCCCCGAAATTTGTTTCACCAGGGAGAGGATTGTTTGTGAGCCCTCCGAAGGGAAAACACTCAGGTAAACTTTTGCCACCGAAAGGTCTTTCGATACCCGAACAACTGTTACAGAAATCAGCTTCCCTCCAAACAACTCACGGCTTTCGTGCTGGAAAAATTCAGCCAGTTCTTTCTGAATCAGGCGCGATACTTTATTTTGACGAATGGTATACATCGTACTTTTTTTAGAAATCAAGGCAAAGTTAGCGAATTCAATTGAAACGATCAGGTTAAAAAAATTGAATCGAAGCCCGTGCAGTTTTGCAAAGTGGAATAATTGTTGTTAAACAGAATGAAAAAGAACCATGAAAACCATCACCATCCTGCTGCTGCTGCTCCCTTTTGCATTGCAGGCACAAATGAATCGAAAAATCAATGTAGCGCACTTTGATGCACAAACGGTGAACCTGAGTTTGAAACCGGCCTACGACCTTTACGGCTTAAGAATCGACCTGGTACGACAAACCCGGGAAGTGGCCGTGAACGATTCCACCAAAGAAGAAATAGAAGAAGATAACCGGCTGATTGGTTTTAACATCGGCGATTTTCTCTTCATGGACCTGAACTTCAACCTGTCCATCAGGGTCGATCATTTGATGAACCTGGCTCCCGGCTCTGATTTTAAGCTGAAAAAATCTGACTGGCCCCACCGGCGTACCGACGATGTTTTTTATCAGATGGAAGAGGGTGTTTTCTCTTACAGCTACCGTGAAAAATCACGAACCCGTGAGCGCTTTAACATGGAAATGCACGATGGAATAGTGGAAGTCTATTACAAAAAAAGGCCGCAGTTCCAATTGATTGAGAATGAAGAAGGACTCATGAAGAAAAACCGTTGGAGTTGGGACGACCGAATCTACCGTCATGAGCCCGACTTTTATTCCACTTCAAAAAATCCCAAACGGGGTTACCGTTTTCATCAGGCGGGTGATCAGGTACATCTTCACAAAACCTTCATTGTTACCACCAATTCCGCTGGCGATGCCCTGGAGATTTACCACTGGCGGAAAAATCGCTTGCGTAAGCCCCTGTATTCCATCCGCTATAACCAAAATGAAATCATTGTATACAATCGTAGGCATAAAGGCATGATCATCAATTACAGCCCCGAGAAAGTGGAAGTGCTGAACAAAAGGCATTGCCAGCTGCGATACCAGCGCTTACCATAAAAAACCCGGGTGTTGTCCCCGGGTTTTCAGTCGTGTATTTGGATGATGGGTGCTGCATAAAAATGGCACAGCACTTTCTGATGCGAATGCTTATTTTTCCCAGTCGAGGATGATCTTTCCGCAGTTGCCTTCCTCCATAATATCGAAAGCCTGTTGGAAATCATCGGCCTTCAGGCGGTGGGTGATGATGGGTGTAATGTCGAGACCTCGGGTGAGCATCATTTCCATCTGGTACCAGGTTTCGAACATTTCGCGGCCATAAATCCCCTTAAGGGTAAGTCCTTTGAAAATGACCTTGTTCCAGTCGACTGTGGTGTTGGGGGGCAAAATTCCCAGCAGGGATACTTTGCCGCCGTTGTACATGTAATTGATGAGTTGGTTGAAGGCAACTGCCGATCCTGAACATTCAAGGCCAATGTCGAAACCGGCCACCATGCCCATTTTCTTCATGGCATCTTCGAAAGAATCGCTCCGGGGGTCTATCACCTGGTCGGCGCCCATTTTACGGGCCAGCTCCCTGCGGTAGGGACTCAGGTCGGTACCCAACACGTTACGGGCGCCCGAAAATTTGCAGATGGCCGTAGCCATGGAACCAATGGGTCCTCCAATGCCGGAAATCATCACATCTTCACCCAACAAAGGGAACGATAGTGCAGTATGGCAGGCATTCCCCAAGGGGTCCATGATGGATACAATTTCATCGGGGATACGGGCATCCACCTTGATGACATTGCTCACCGGAACGTTGACATATTCGGCAAAACCACCGTTCCGTTGCACCCCAATCCCAACGGTATGGTCGCAAATGTGCATGCGTCCGCGCCGGCAGTTACGGCAGTGCCCACAGGCAATGTGCCCCTCGGCAGTCACCCGGTCGCCTACCTTGTACTGGTTGACTTCGGAACCCAGCTCCACTATTTCGCCCACATATTCATGGCCGATGATCAAAGGAGTTTTGATGGTCTTTTGTGCCCAGTCGTCCCATTTATAAATGTGCAAATCGGTACCACAAATGGCCGATTTCCTGATTTTCAGGAGTACTTCGTTGGCCCCTACCTGTGGTATGGGAACCTCTTCCATCCATAGACCACGTTCGGGTTTGGCCTTAACAATTGCTTTCATTGTTGTTCAAACTTTGCCCGAAAGTTCGAGCGTTTATTTCAATAAAAACATGATTTTCGTGGGTGCTTCAATGAGGGAATACACAGATTACGTATCTTACATCGACTAAAATATCTGCTATGAATGAACTTATAAGCCAAACACTCCAAAAGCTTCGCGCTTTGTCAGATCCTTCTTCACAGGAATTCCTAAAAAAGATGGTGCCAAGCCAAAAAGAAGTTTTGGGCATCAAAACCATGTTCCTGAGGGAAGTTTTGAAAGAGCTCAGGCAAGACATCACCCGGCTTTCATTCAGGGAAAAAATTGATTTATCCATCGGGCTTATCCATACCAATGTACTGGAGATGGCGCAACTGGGTTACGAACTTGTTGGCAAAGACAAAAAAGTGTTTGCGGCACTTACTGCTGATGATTTAGCCCAAATGAATTACCAGCTGGACAATTGGGTGTCGGTGGATACTTTTGGTGTATACATTCATGGGAAAGCCTGGCGAACTGGCTTGATTAGCGATGAACATTTAATGAAGATGGTTCACCACGAAGATTTTTGGCAACGCCGGTTGGCCGTGGTTTCTACCATTCCACTGAATCAAAAATCGAACGGAGGGAAAGGTGATTCCTCCCGTACGTTCATGATTTGTAATGAAGTAGTTTCGGATGACGCTGATATGGTCGTAAAAGCTTTATCGTGGGCCTTGCGGGAACTATCAAAGCGGGAACCAATGCTGGTGCATGAATTCATGGAAATGAACAAAGCAAAACTTCACAATAGGGTAAGGCGTGAAGTGAGCAACAAACTGACAACCGGAAAGAAGAATCCATCAACCTGAATGCTTAGTCTTCTCGCCATACCGATTTCAGGGTGATCACTTCCATCTTGTCAACAATGATTTCGCCCCCTGTGGTAAACAACTCATAAAATGGAGCCTCTGGCGATGGGGTGAAGGGATAACTGATCACATGCCTGCCACCATCGATCAACAGTTCAATGGACGAGCGGTCGATGAGGATTTCAAATTCAATTTTTTTATTTCTGGGGACATAGTCGAGTTGAGTACCCAGGAAATTAATGAAGCCTTTTTTCACGTTGTAGGAAATTTCAGTCCCTTCGCGTGCACGGTTCGACCGGATCAGGAAGCCAAACTGATCGCTGCTGAGCAGATCAATGGTAGCTTTGATGCGTAACTCGCTACCCCGGATACCTTTCAACAGGTTGTTTTTGACGCCCGGGTAAATTTTCTTATTCTCCCAGATAAACGATTTATGATGCAGAGTTTCCAGTTCTTCTAAAGGCTGCTGAACCAGTTCGATCCCCGATTCTGAAGTATGTAAACTCAATTCAAAGGGAACCGAAAATTGTCCTCTGGCGGGCAAATCGGCAAGTTGTTCACCTTCCAGTAGGCTGATTCCCAGCATTCGTTCCTGTTTTAAATCGGGAAAAAAGATGGTAGCACCAGTTTTACGCCCATGGTTAAATTGCTTTACCGAAGTTTCGAGTTTCAACTCCCTCCCGTCGAAACGGCCCAGCAGGTAAGTTCCTTTCTCGGTGGCCAGTACCCAGCGGGTATCATCGGGCTTACGGTCGACCGGCAATTCAAACAATTGGGGATAGCCTAAGGTGTAATTGAAGGAAGAGGTTTTTTCCCAGGCAAGTCCGTCGTCTGAATTATAAATCAGCATGGTGGTGGTAGCCCTATCAAAAACTACCATGACCCATTTTTGGCTTGGCTCGTACCAGAACACATGAGATTCGCTCTTTTCGAGTTCTTCGGTTCCGGTGGTTTTCACTTCTTGAGTCCAGTGTAGGCCATCGGTACTGGTAGTTTGATAAATACCGTCGTCCCAACGGTTTACCCAGGCCATCACCTTGTTGTTGTTCGTATGAACCGCTCCCCACCAGGGAACCTGGTACATGGAATCGCGCATGGGCTCGTGTTGTTTCAGCGCGAGCGGCTGGAAATTCCAGTGCAGCAAATCGGTACTGCTGGCGTGGCCCCAGTTGATGTATCCCGGCAACAGGTTGTGCGGGTTGTATTGAAAGAATAGCTGATAGACAGAGTCTTTGGTCCAAACTGAAACCGGGTTGCCCAACTTGTTTTGTTCAGGCATAAAATGGTATTGCGGACGGTAAATCTCGTCGAAGGGTTTAACGACTTTTTTACCTTGAGAAAAAGCTTGCAAGAAAGGAAGGATAATAAACAGAAAGATGGTAAGTCGTTTCATTGGTTAAAGTTTGAATTGATTGCCTACAAATATAGCGGAAAAACGATCAAAGCATCCATGTTGATATGTGGGTTTTCAGGTTAGATCAACGCATCGTCAGGTGTTCACCAATGAATCGGATTTTCACCATGTGCGGCAAGGTATTGGTTGCATTGGCTGAAATGGTGATTGCCAAAAAAACCCCGCGAGGCTGATAAAGGCGAAGGGTGTACCGATTCGAGCAACAGGTGTTTGGAGGCATCGATGAGCAGTTTTTTTTGTTGGGCATAGGCTCCCCACAACAAAAAAACCACATGTTCCCTTTGCGCTGACACCAGTTTGATGACTGCGTCGGTAAAAGTCTCCCAACCCTTTTTCTGATGCGAACCGGCCTGATGCGCCCTTACGGTGAGGGTAGCATTGAGCAGTAAAACACCCTGCTTTGCCCAGCGGGTCAGATCACCGTTGGGCGGAATGGGAATGCCCAAATCAGCATGGATTTCTTTGAAAATATTCCGGAGCGATGGTGGAAAATCGACCCCTGGCTGAACAGAAAAACACAAACCATGGGCTTGTCCGGGTCCATGGTAGGGATCCTGCCCGATGATGACCACCTTCACCTGATGAAAGGGACAAAGGTTGAAAGCATTGAAAATGGCATTCCCCGGAGGAAAAACCGCGTGATTCCGATATTCATCCCTGACAAAACTGGTCAGCTCGGTAAAATAGGGCTGCTCAAACTCCTGCTGAAGGACTGTTTTCCAGCTTTCTTCAATTTTTACATCCATACAAATTCGGTTTTAAAGCATAAAATGATTCTTCATCATGCTACGATCCCATCAACCATTTTTCAAAAGCTTCGTGGTTGAATTTTTCATCCTTGTGTTTGAAGTGATTTTGATGCCGGTCATATTGATACGCTTTCCGGTATATTTCAATGTTTGTAATGATGTCTTTCAGGGCAGTAATCATCAGTGCAACTTCGGCGTTGGTGGTGGTAGGGTGCAGTGACCATCTGACCCAGCCCGGTTTCACCGACAAGTCGCCATGGGTGATTTTATCGGTAATGTCGTTGGATTGGTCTTCCTGCATTTCCAGCAGGAAATGACCATAGGTACCTGCGCAAGCACATCCGCCACGGGTTTGTATCCCGTATAAATCATTGAGCAGTTTCACCAAAAGGTTGTAGTGTATGCCTTCGACATAAAATGAAATGACTCCCAGGCGCTGGCGGTGTTCATTGGCCAGGATGATTACTTCAGGGATGCTGTCGAGTCCGTTAAATGCCAGTTCCAACAATTCTTCTTCACGCCTGCGAATGTTTTCCACACCCATTTCTTTTTTCAGTTGAAGGCAAAAAGCGGTTCGGAGGCTTTGCAGAAATCCGGGAGTACCCCCGTCTTCGCGTACTTCAATATCATCGACATACTTGTACTTCCCCCATGGATTGGTCCAGTCGACCGTACCTCCCCCGGGGTTATCGGGGGCACTGTTGTGGTACATGGAAGCATCAAAGATCAGGACACCCGAAGATCCCGGTCCACCCAAAAATTTGTGGGGGGAGAACAGCACGGCATCGAGCTTTTCCAAGGGATCGGCCGGATGCATATCGATGGTTTCGTAGGGTGCCGAAGCTGCATAATCGACAAAGACCACGCCCCCAAATTCGTGCATTACCCGTGCCAGTTCATGAATGGGGGTGTGAATGCCGGTAACATTGGAGCAGGCAGTGAAGGAGCCGATTTTAAATTCCCGATCGGTATATTTCTCCAGCTCGCGGCGCAGGATGACCGGATCGACCAATAAACCATCGCCCGGAGGCAACACCACCACATCGGCATTGGTTTCGTACCACGAAGTTTGATTGGAATGGTGCTCCATATGGGTGAGAAACACCACCGGCCTGTTGCGCTCTTTCTGACAAACCTTGCCCGACATTGCCGAACAATATTTCAATCCCAGGATACGCTGAAATTTGTTGATCACAGTGGTCATCCCCGAACCGGCGGTAATGATCACATCATTGGAACCTGCATTTACCTGCTTTTTGATAAACTGGTGCGACCATTGGTAGGCAAGGGTCATGCGGGTTCCGGTTTCGCAGGTTTCGGTATGGGTATTCCCTATAAAAGGACCAAGCACACGGGTAATCCGGTCTTCGATGGGTTGATACAGGCGTCCGCTGGCAATCCAGTCGGCATATACGATCTTTTTTTCACCATAAGGCGTTTGAAAAGTGGTGTCGATGCCCACAATCTGTTGTCTGAATTTTTCAAAATAGGCCTCAAGGTTTCCCATAAACGAATTTTTTTCGATACAAAATAATGACCTTTCAGTGTAAAAAACACTTGTAAAAATCAGGATTCTTTGTCGCACGAATTTAAGTGTTCCGTTTGAAATGCCGGTAACTTCTGTGCTAAAAGTCATAGATGGAAAAACAACAGGTCTGAACTTTTTGACTCCCGGGGTTGTTTTTAATGCTGCTAATCAACACTTAAAACGATGGAATTTCATGTAAACTTTTATGCTGTGTTGGCCGCCACTGTTTCGGCCATGGTATTGGGCAGTTTGTGGTACGGACCCATTTTTGGGAAAAAATGGATGGAACTTAACAACTTTACTGAAGAAGGTCTCAGGGCCAAAGGTCCCATGTGGAAACCCATTGTGGTCACGTCCATCATGTACCTGATTGCCTCTTTTGGCCTGAGCATGTACCTTGGAGAAAACCCCGACATTGCTTTTGGTGCTTTTGCCGGTTTTGCCACTGCTTTTTTCTGGATTGGTACCTCTAAATTCAACAACGTGACATACGAAGGTCAAAGCAAAAAATTGTGGTTGCTCAATTTTGGCTACGATGTGCTGGTTTATACCACGATGGGTATCATTATTGGTGCCATTCAGTAATTTCAGATTAACAGATAATGATGTTTGACGCGTTGAGTCTTACTGAAACAGGTTGAATAATGATGAATTCCATATTTTTGACCTCAAATTTCAGTCATGATCAGCGAAAAAACCATCGAAAAAGCATTTCATCATTTCACCCTTGAGTTGGAAGTTCCCTTTCATCTCAGGGGAATTTTTTTTGATATGGACGGGGTTTTGTACAATTCCATGCCCTATCATGCCCAATCGTGGATCCAAACTTTTTCAGAGTTCAAGCTTCGCTTACCCGAATTTGAACCTTACATGAACGAAGGCAGCACAGCCCTTTTCACGGTTCAGCAAATGTTCAAAAAGTACCTTCACCGCGAAGCCACCAGCGAAGAGTGTGAGCAGATCAGGCAACGAAAGCACGAAGTGATGGCTGCCATGCCTCCCTCGGAAATATTTCCGGCCATGAAGGGTTTGCTGGAGGAAATTCACCAGCAAAAGATCCATTGCTGGGTGGTCACCGGATCGGCCCAGGAAAGCCTGATCAACAGGTTGGTTGAAGAATTCAACGGGATCCTTCGGCGGGATCAAATGATCACGGCACACGATGTCATACAGGGCAAGCCTCACCCCGAACCCTATCTGAAAGCCATGCAGCGGTCGGGCTTTATGAAACATCAGGCATTGGTAATAGAAAACGCACCGCTCGGTGTCCGTTCAGCCAAAGCAGCAGGTTTGTTTACCATTGCCGTGAATACCGGACCCATTCACCGCGATGTACTGCTCCATGCAGGCGCCGACCTTGTTTTCGGTAATATAGATGAACTCAAAGGCAGTTGGTCCGTTATTCTTAAGTTGCTCAGCAAAAAATAAATGGAAGGAAACCTTGCTTTCATTGTGCGAATGTTCAGATAGTTTTCTTAATTTGTGAGAAAAATCAGTTTTATCAACAACATACTGCCTGGCAGTGCGTTAAAATATCAATCCCTAAACCTGGCCTGACAAAATGAAGCGCTTCATTAAAGTCATTCTAATCATCGTAGCAATTACAACATTCAGGTTGTTCTGGAGCTGTTGTAGTTGTAATGACGATTACTTCAGCTTTGAATATGAGCGTGTTTTGATTTCCAATATCGACAATTCAGGTCAATGGTCGAAACCCAGCGATGTGAACATCATGCCAGCGGCGGGCGTGGCTTTTGAAATACAGATTGTGGGCAGTGAACCTGTACTTACATCTCAGTGCCGAAAGCGACCAATGGGCTTTAATGCCTTACAGGCTCAGGATTGCAATTGCGAAGATATTTACATTCCCAACCAAACCATTCGTTCGGTCCGAATCAGGACCCTTGAAAAATTGAACGAAGATTATTGTTGCAACGCCGATGTTACCGAACTTTTTTTGGCGAATTCGTGTCTGGCCTGTGAAGACATCGGGAGTTTCTACATCACCTTCGATGAGCTGGTTCGCAGGATCAATCCTGAAGCTTTTTATCAGAAACCCATCAATCAGTTTTTGATTTATCTCATTGTTCCGGTGGAGAACACACTTGCCCAGTTCGAATTAGAAATTGAGCTAAGCAATGGCAGGACAATTATTGGTCAAACAGCATTAATTGAAATCATTGAATGAAAAAGCACTTGACCATCCTGCTGTTTATTTTTTTCCCACTGACGGTATTCACTCAGGAAAAGAGGCATTTCGATCTGCAGCGTTTCTCTGTTTATCAGGGCTATCGGTCAATTCATACCACCAAGCACCTTAACGAAAAACAGCTCGACTTTTTGAACTATGTTTTTACCAAAGAGGATGCTCCCGATTATCCTTATTTTGAAATGGCTACCCGCCTGCGCCACCGCGATGTTTATCAGCTCGATTTGCGCATGGCCCTTTACAACAATCTGATTCCTTATTGCTTTAACCTTTCAGCCACCTATTTTATTCAACCCAACTTTGGTATATCGCTTGGTTCCCTGGGAAACCGGTTTTACCTTACTGAATTCAGTGGTTTTTACCAAAGCATGTTTAAGCATCCCATAAATACCAGATACATTGAAAGACAATGGAACATTTCCATGATAGGATGCTATTTTGCACCAAGTTATCGATTTCAATATGAAACCATTCATTTGGATCTGCTATTTCGTGCTGGTTTGTCTTCAATTTATCCCTTCTGGCAACGCGACATTGTGAAAGAACCTCAAACCAATTACAAAACAGTTTTTGATTACCGGTCGAAGTTTTATTTTCTACCTTTTGTGATGCCTGAAGCTGAATTGTCGATTGATTTTTTTCGTTACAAAACGGCCATCATCGGGGGACGCATCAAGTATTCACTGTTGTATACCAAAATGGCGATCAACTATGACATCACCCGCTACGAATGGACCTACGATCATCCTGTAACCATCAACGTTCAGTTGTCGAAACATGCCTTTATTCAGTCCGACATCGACTTTGGGATTTTTCTGAAGTGGTAAACCCTGAGGAAAGGGAGCATCCATTTCAGCCTCTTCAAATTGGGGAATCATCCATTTGTCCTGTCAACACCGTTGCATCGGTTTTTTTTCTACTTTTGCACACTTTATAGATCGATTAAATGGAATATCAGTTGTTTACCCTGCCCAATGGGATCAGGGTCATACACCAGCAGGTTGATTCTCCGGTTGCCCACTTTGGTGTAATTGTGAATACCGGTTCGCGCGATGAACATGCTGCTGAACAGGGCATTGCCCACTTTATTGAACACACTATTTTCAAAGGCACCCAGAAAAGGAAGGCGGTACAAATCATCAATCATCTTGAAGATGTGGGTGGAGAACTGAATGCCTATACCACCAAAGAAGAAACTGCCATCTATGCCACTTTTCTGCATGAATTTTATGCCAGAGCCATCGATTTGATCAGCGATATTGTGATGAATGCTTCATTTCCCGAAAAAGAACTCGAGATTGAAAAAGAAGTGATCATCGAAGAAATCAATTCATACAACGATTCACCTTCGGAATTGATTTACGATGAATTTGAAGAATTGCTTTTCGATGGACATCCCATAGCCCGGAACATTCTGGGAACGCCCGATACGGTCCGCTCTTTTCACCGAAATCAGCTTCAGTCCTTTATCCGGAACAATTATCAAAGCCACGAGATGGTCATTTGCTCGGTGGGGAAAATTTTGCCCCGGAAATTTGAAAAGTTGGTAAGCCGTTCTTTCATTCAGCTGAATGAAAACAGCCAAAGTAAAAACCGGATTCCCTTTGAGGCTTATGTACCCAAGAGCAAGGAACTGGAGAAAGATACTTTTCAGTCGCATTGCATCATTGGGGCCGAAGCCTACAGTCTGAAAAGCGAATGGCGGCTGCCCATGGTGCTGCTCAACAATATTTTGGGTGGTAGTGCCATGAATTCGCGCTTAAACATGGTCCTGCGTGAAAAAAACGGACTGGCCTATAACGTTGAATCCAACTATTCGCCCTATACCGATACGGGAGCTTTTATGGTTTATTTCGGTACCGAAAGAAAAAACCTTTACAGGGCTGTTGGCCTGGTGGAGCAGGAATTCAGGATGATCAGAAGTAAAAAACTGAGTGACCGTTTATTGTTAAGGTCGAAGAAACAGCTCATTGGACAGCTTGCCATTGCCAACGAAAACCGTGAGGAACTCATGCTAACACTGGGGCGTAGTTTGTTGTATTTTGACAAAGTAGACCCCATGAGCGTGGTCTTCCAAAAAATTGACAGCATCAGCGCCAATGATATTTACCAGGTATCCAATGAGATTCTGGCTGCTCACAACCTGTCGAAACTGGTATTTTTGTAAACATGTACAACAAGCCCGATCTGGAAAAATACATCGCCGCACACATCCTTCCTGAGGAGGATTTTCTGAAGGCACTTGAAAGGGAAACCCATCTCACTTGTATTCATCCCCGCATGCTTTCGGGTCATGTTCAGGGAAAAATCCTGTACATGCTTTGTAAAATGATTGCCCCTAAACGGGTACTTGAGCTGGGCACTTATACTGGTTATTCGGCCATCAGCATGGGGCTGGCCCTCCATGACGATGCCCTGATCCATACCATAGAGTTGCGCGATGAGCAGGAAGAAATTATCAGGCATGCTCTGGAAAATGCAGCCCTGTCGCACAAAGTTATTTGTCATTTCGGCGATGCCCTTACCATAATTCCTACCCTCAACGAACAATTCGATCTCGTTTTTATCGATGCCGATAAACGGGAATACCCCGAATATTACCAATTGATTATGAAGCATGTGAATCCGGGCGGATACATCATTGCCGACAACATTTTGTGGGATGGAAAAGTGGTGGATCCGGCCGAGCAGAACGATCCTCAAACCAGGGGAATTGTTCGTTTCAACCAAATGGTTCAGGAAGATTCGAGCGTTGAAAATGTGATTTTCCCCTTTCGCGACGGGATGATGGTCATCCGTAAAAAATAATTTAACTGCTTCATCAGTTCCTTTTGCAACCCGTTTTACAAACATTTGTCATTGGATAAAGACAATTGGGATAAGACAAATGTTTTGTCTCCAACTAAAGGGCAATACCGTGTTCCCAATGACAATGGAGTTTGCCTGTAAAGGATTGCTGAACCGGTTTGGCAATCCTTTTTTATTGTTTTTCTAAGTGTAATTTCCGTGCAGCTACAATCCCAATGTTGAGTTCAAATCCAACAATGATAGCCAGGCAGTTTAACTGGACCATCAGCATCACAATGGGCAAGGCACCAATGGAGCCATACAGTGCATTGTATTTTCCGAAATGATCGATGTAAAAACCGAAACCAAGGGTAATGATGATGCTCAGAATGGTGGCCAGGGTCCCACCTGCTGAAATAAAGCGGAATTTACTTTTGCGGGCCGGACCAAGGTAATACAGGAAGGAATAGGCAAAAAAGAAAACGGCAATGATGATGATCCATTTTCCAAATATCACCAGGTAATAAGTCCAGTCTTGTTTCATCAGGTCATTTTGTACCAGGTAGTTTAGGAAAATTTGGGTGAAGGTAATAAGTGAAATACCAATGGTGAGCAAGAGTGAGAGGATGAAAATGAGCAATAAGGCGATGGCCCTTTGCATAAGCCAACTCCGTGTTTCTGTCACATTCACTGATTGGTTGAACGATTGGATGAGTGAAAGGATACCATTGGTAGAGAAAATTAGTGCCATGGCAAAACCTAACGATAAAAAGCCACCATGTTTAATGGTGATGATGTCCTCAATCACTTTCTGCACTGCAGCATAGGCTGTTTCGGGCAGCAATTCCTGGATGAATAACAGCATTTCTGTTTGAAAATTCTTTACAGGGATCAAGGGAATCATGGTAAAAATAAAAATGATGGCAGGGAACAAAGCCAGAATCAGGCTGAAAGCCACAGCCGATGCCCTTCGGTTGATGGCACCGTTAATAATCCCTTTAAAAAAGAACAGGCCAACGTTGTACAAAGGAACTTTATCGAATCCCGGTAGACTGACTTCTTTTGCTTTGTTGATATAAGGCAGGCTTTTGCGATATAATTTCAGTTGAAAGTTCTTAACCGGTGATATCATGCTACAGCAGAGATGTTGATGTTTTTAGTTGTTTTGACGTTCAATTCTCAGTTGATGGATATTGGCCACCCCGTTTTGCCACTTTACCAGAAAATAAACCCTGAACTTCTCACTTGGAACCTGAAGATTCCCGATCACATAATTGGAACCTTCTTTGCCCCCCTGGTGAATGATGGTGAAGTTCACCGGTGGATACTTCTTGAAAAAGTCGCTGATGACCTGTTGTGCATGGGCTTTGCTGTATACATTTTCGTAGTCGAGAACCACCAGTTCAACATTCTGGCCAAAATAACCGGCCAGTTTGGAAGCATTACCGCTCTTTAAACTCACTATGATGTCATCAGGAACCTGGGCATGACCCCAGAAACCCATCAGCAGCATGGTGACCAATAACATCAATGTTTTCCGAATGCTTTTCATCCCAACAAATTTTAAGGCTGAAATTACATAAAAATATTGAACAAGTTTTCTTTTCTCCATTTTTCCTAAGCTTTACACCTGATCCAATCAGCAATCAAAAAACGTGCAAATGTTGAAAACAGCCCCATACTGTTTTATTTTTGTAAATTCACAGCAAGATTATTTAAGCTTTTATTCATGAAAATCACCCTGCTTGTTGTAGGAAAAACCGAAGCCGATTATCTCAAAAAAGGGATCGACCTTTATGTGCAGCGTCTGTCACATTATCTACCCTTTCACCTGGAAGTTATCAGTGCACTGAAAAATAACAAGAACCTTACTGAAGCACAACAAAAGCAGCGCGAAGGAGAACTGATTATCAGCCTGATTAAACCCGGGGATCAACTGATTTTACTCGATGAAAACGGGAAGCAATACAACTCGGTAAGTTTTGCCGCTTATCTTGAAAAATTCATGCTGGCCGGCACCCGAAACCTGGTTTTTGCCATTGGAGGGCCCTATGGTTTTTCCGAAATGGTTTATGAAAAAGCCATCGCCAAAGTGGCCTTGTCTGAAATGACCTTTTCCCATCAGATGGTCCGCTTGATTTTTGTGGAACAATTGTACCGGGCAATGACTATCCTGAAAGGAGAACCTTATCATCACCAGTAGTTATGAAGCGAAACCGATACCTGCGAACCCCTTTTCTACTTTTCCTGGTTTTTTTGATACTGGGAATTGTCACTGAAAACTATGTACTGACTGGCGGCATCAAACAGCAGGATATCAGACGGTTTACCCGTAATTTGCACCAAAAGCAGAGCCATGTGGATAAAATGATGGAAGACATTGCCCTGCGCCTCGACTCTGTTGGCGATGCTCCCATGGCCGAGGTTTTCAACTCCATGAAACCCTACAACGAATTGTTCGAAGGCCAGGAAATGGCCATACTGGTTACCAAAAACAATCGGCTGTTTTACTGGAGCGATCATGTTGCAGCTTTCTATCCCGAAATTACCAATGCCAACGAGGGCTTTGTACAGCTGCCCAATGGATGGTTTGTAATATCCCGGAAAATCCATCACGATTATGTGATCAATGGTCTCATTTTGATCAAGTACAATTACCAGATTGAAAATAGATACCTCAGAAATACCTTTGCACAAGGTTTTCATCTTCCCAATGATTTTGAAATTCATTTTTACCAAAGCGAGACTTCTTTCCCTGTTTATGATTTTCAAAACCGTTTTGTATTCTCACTGGAACCATCGGGGGAATTGCCCTGTATTTACAGCGATTTGTATATTCCGGTATTCTTGTTTTTGCTGTCATTGATTTTTCTTTTTGTAGTACTTTACCGCTTCAACACCCATTACTGGCACCGTTACAGGTTGCTTAAACTTTTCTTGCTCCTGCTTTTAGTAATGCTGATGTATTGGCTGATGGTGAGGCTGAACCTGCCCCGTTCGGCATACCTGCTCAAGGTGTTTACACCGATACATTTTGCCTACACTTCCTTTTGGTCGTCGCTGGGAGAGTTTATTGTTTTTTCAGCCTTGCTGTTTTTCTGGGGCATTAATTTCCTGCGCGCTTTCGACCTGCCCGAAACATACAAGAAAAAACAGTGGAAACGTCGACTCCTCCTGGGGTTGTTGATGATCTTTGCCGGTTTGTTTTTTCTGATGATCCGGTTCATGATTCATACGCTGATTATGAATTCCAGTATTTCGTTTGCAGTTTACCGGATTGAAGAAATCAGTCTGGCCAGTTTTGGGGGATTTTTTTCCATGGGGATTTTACTAATGGCCTATTTCTTTGTAAGCATCAGGATAGCTCAGGTATTCAGGAAATATACCACTTTCAAGGTATTCCTTCTGATATTGAGTTTACTTTCCTTATTGCTCTATGTTTTTTTCAGGTCCTATGATGCCTTTGAGGCTTTTCGCCTGACATTGTTTTTCTGGCTTATTTTTGCTGCTGCTTTCTTGGTGGTAAAACGCAATGTGGTCATGCAACAGCTCACTGTTGTGGTTTTGTTTGTGTTGATTTTTTCAATGTTGATGCTCACCAGCCTGATCAATTTTCAGGAAGAACATGAAAACCGGATTCAGCAGATCACGGCCATGAACCTTTCGGCTGAGCATGATCCGACGGCTGAAATCTACCTCCGCGAAATCGATCAGCAAATCAAAAGTGATACCGTGTTACAGGGCAACCTGCACATCAACTATCAGGAACTGGAAAATTATCTTGCCCGAAAATACTTCAATGGCTTCCTCCGTGAATATGATCTTCAATTGACTTTTTGTCATCAGGACGACAGCTTGCTGATTCAACCTGAAAATACCATGAGCGCCTGTTTTCCCTTTTTTGAAGATCTGGTAACCCGGTATGGAACCGAGATTCCCGGAACCAATTTTTTTTACCTCGATAATATGAATGGCCGGGTGACTTATTTTGGGCAATTCGATTTTGACGATCTGGAACATACCGGCACCGCCTCATTGTTCATTGAACTGAATTCCAGGCTATTGTCCGAAGGGAAAGGATTTCCTGAACTTTTACTCCCCGATCATTCTTACGAAAACCGCATTCGAAACAACTTTTCGTTTGCCAAATACAACAAGGGTGAGCTGGTTGACCGTGGCGGTGATTTTCTGTACGCCCTTACCGTCCAATCCTATCCGTTATCCGACGAAGAATTGTTTTTCAGAAAGTGGGACAATTACGAACACTGTATTTATGCGCTGGGCAACGAAAGCTACATTATGGTGAGCAGGCCCTACATCCGCTTTTCCGATTACCTGATTGCTTTCCCCTATATTTTTGTTTTCCTGTTCATCCTTTCGTTGTTGGTGCGTTTTTCCACGCGTCCCTATTTTCATTTGGTCAAAATCAGCGGTTCACTCATGATGCGCATCCAGCTTTCCATCATTGGGGTGGTATTTGTTGCCCTGCTCATTGTGGGAAGCGGTACAGTTTTGTATAACATAGCCCAATACCGGGCCAACCACCGCGATGACCTGATTGATAAAATCAATTCCATATCGGTTGAAATTGACCTTTTACTGGGCGATGCTGAAACCTTCAACCAGGAACTGGTTGAATTTCTGTATTATGAATTGATCCGCATTTCAGACATTTTCTGGACCGATATTAACTTGTATGATTTGAACGGCCGCTTGCTCACCACTTCGCGCCCCGAAGTATTTGAAAAGGGACTTATTTCCCGGCAAATGGACAACACGGCCATTCGCTATCTGAAACTGAACCAACCAACACGTTACCTGCACAAGGAGCACATTGCCAAAATGGAATACCTTTCTGCTTATGTCCCTATGATCAGCTATACCGGGAAAAATATAGGCTACATTAATCTGCCTTATTTTATCAAGGAAAAAGAATTTCGGCAGGAAATCACCACCTTCATCCTGGCTTTCATCAACATTTATGTTTTTCTGCTGATGGCCAGCATCCTGGTGGCCTACTTCATTTCGGCCAAAATTACCGAACCGCTCAAAATGATCAGGGAAAACCTGCGCATCATTCAATTGGGTAAAACCACCCAACCCATTGCATACAACTCCGACGACGAAATTGGCACCCTGGTGAACGAATACAACAACAAGTTGAGGGAATTGGCCAATAGTGCTGATTTACTGGCACGATCGGAAAGGGAAACTGCCTGGCGCGAAATGGCCAAACAGATCGCCCACGAAATCAAAAATCCTCTCACCCCTATGAAACTGAACGTTCAGTTTTTACAGCGTTCAGTTCCGGAGGTGAAAGACGATTACCACGATAAAGTGTTACGGGTGAGTGAAATATTGATTGAGCAAATTGATAACCTTTCGGCCATTGCCACTGCTTTCTCCAATTTTGCCAAAATCCCCAGGGCTCACAATGAAAAGTTTTTACTGGCCGAAAGACTTTACGAAACACTGAAACTCTACAATTATACGGGTCAGGTGGAAATCAGCACTCATTTCAAAGGAGCTGAAGAGCTGATGGTTTACGCCGATCAGGAACAATTTTCGAGGGCCATCATCAACCTAATTAAAAATGCTATCCAGTCGATTCCCGAGAATCAGCAGGGGACAATTGACATTAGCCTGCTGAAAGAAACCCAGTACTGTGTGATTAAAATTGCCGACAATGGCAAAGGGATTCCCGAAGCATTAAAAGACAATGTTTTTGTGCCCAATTTCACCACCAAATCGAGCGGTGCTGGCTTAGGGCTGGCCATCACCAAAAACATTGTGGAAAATTTCAAGGGCCAAATCTGGTTCGAATCGGAAGAAGGTATCGGAACGGTGTTCTACATCAGAATTCCGACGATATCGAAAGGTTAAGGCTGAGATTGAGGTTAAGATTGAGGGTGAGGTTGAGCATTTCCATCTTTCATGTTGGTCCTCAACCTTAACCTGTATTCTTACAACACAATTTTAATCCCTATGTTGGCCCCCATGGCGCCGTAGGAGAAAAAATGATGACTGATTTCATCAGTACCCGGTGCATTGTCGGGGAGTACATCTTTGAACATTACTACACCGCCACCGCTTTCCCTCCGTTTGGTAGGTTTATACAACATTGACTGGTGATAGATTTCGCCAAACAGCACAATGTTGTCCGAAAGGTTGTAGTTCACCCCGATGGCACCGTTGGGTCCCAAGGGAAAACCTCCGCGAAATTTTTTGGGATCGCCGTTTACATCGAGGTTCATGATGGGAAATCCGGTAAAAAATCCCAGCCTTGCATAGGGTGTCAGGTCTTCGTCAATCATGGTTTTAAAGGTGAGCGAAGGGCTCAGGTAAATCAATCGGCCGGTATAGGTTTTGTTGAAAAAGGTGGCCAGGGAGGAAACGCTTCGGCCGTGCTGGTAACCCAAATCGGCCCCCAATTCAACATGAGGATTCAGATCGATTCCGGCTCCTACATAAAAGCCAACATTACCGCCAAAGCTGGCATAGATATTTTCTGTTCCACTGATGGAATAGATCTGTTCAAGCAGGTATTTCTGATTGCCAAGGCCGTATCCTCCACCCACTTTTATGAACAGGTTTGCTGATGCCTGTACAACAAAAAAACAAGCCAACAGGAAAAGGTAGATTTTTTTCATAGTTCAAGTTATTTGGTTGATTGAATCAAAAGTAGGAATATTTCGGGTCAAATGCCATAGGTCAGATGAAAGGCATTTCGTGGTGATCCAAAAAAAATTACTTTTGAATGGATGAACGAACAATTAAAATGATGAAGATTTTTTTAAGCATCTTGATCGTGCTCATCATGATGCATACAGCTGAAAGCCAAACCATCAGGGTGATGAGTTACAACATCAGGCTCGATCTGGAAAGCGATGGTCCCAATCAGTGGGATGAGCGGAAAATTGCCATGGCTGAGTTGTTCAGCTATTATCGTCCGGCAGTGGCAGGCATCCAGGAAGCCCAATATCACCAGCTAAACTGGCTGAAACAGGAAACCGCTTATCTTTCCATTGGCGTAGGCCGCGATGACGGCCAAACAGCCGGGGAATTCAGTGCTATACTATACGACAGTACATTGTTCAGGGTGAGTTTGTCTAATACCATCTGGCTGAGCGAAAGCGGTGAAACAGGTTCCAAAGGCTGGGATGCTGCCTATCCAAGGATTTGTACATATGGCTTGTTTGAATATCGTCCAAGCCAACAGAAAATATGGATTTTCAATACCCATTTCGACCACATGGGCCATCAGGCACGGCTCGAATCGGCCAGCTTGATCCTGGAAACCATCAACCGGGTGAATTCAGAAAAGCTGCCGGTGATCCTCATGGGGGATTTCAACCTTACACCCGATACCAATCCCATTGGCCTGCTCAAGACTTCCCTGAACGATGCTTTTGCCTGCACCGAGAAACCACATTATGGCCCTGAAGGCACCTTCACCGGATTTGATCCCCTTAAGATTCCGGTAGACCGGATTGATTATATTTTTGTGCAGCACGTGAAAGTGAAAAGCATCCGGCACATCGACGACCGGCGCGATGACCTGTTTTTTGTTTCCGACCATCTGCCTGTATTATGCGAATTAGCGTTTTAATCCATCAACCGAAGAACAAATTAGTTACAAATGAAAAGAAAATGGCCCTTGTTTGCAGGCATTGTGTTGTTGCTTAGCGGGATTTTACTGGGGGCACTCAGTGCTGTTGAGATATTGCCCAAAGTAGTGATTTATGCCGGTGTTGCCTTCAAAGTATTTTATGTAGTACAGGAAATGCTGGCTGGCAGGTACAAGCCGGGCTACGAAATAAGCCTTCTGGCTCTTGGACTCGTGCTTTTCCTTTCAGGCATGTACCTGAAAAAGACCGGAGCAGATTTTCCCTATCTTACTTTGATGGTGCCGGGTATTTTGCTGAAAGTGAGCTTTATTCTCGTGTTTATTCTGAAGGCCAGAAAACAGGGCAATACTGCTTAATGCTTAACCCAGTTTTCCGCGCTTAATGAGGTAGGCCTGCAGCACGTGGCGGAAATCTTCGTTGATGTCGGCTTCAATCACGTCAATATGGTATTGGCCGCATTTGAGTTTCAGGGCTTCCGTTGATTGTTTCATCAGCCGGGCATATTCGCGTTTCACTTCCTGTGGTTTCAGCTTGATTTGCTCACCGGTTTCCAGGTCAATAAAGCGGTGAGGCCGGCTCGAAAAGGTCAGTTCAGTTTCTAATTTTTTATCGCTGACATGGAAAAGTACCACCTCGTGCTTGTTGTAGCGAAGGTGTTGGAGTGCCTGGTAGATGCTTTCGGGTTCAGCCGTTTCGATCATGTCGGAGAAAATGACCACAAGCGAACGTTTGTGAATGTTTTCGGCAATTTGGTGCAGTACCTCAACGGCATTGGTGGATCGCTTCATTTGGGCATTTTCTGCCTTTAGTAATTTGGACAGCTCACTGTAAATTAAATCGAGGTGGACCGATGAAAGCCGGGGTTCAATATGAAAATCAACCTGCTTGGTAAAAACAGTGAGCCCCGAGGCATCGCGCTGCCGACGCATCATGTAAATGATGGCTGCACTACAATACACCGAAAAAGCCAGTTTGTTAAACTGAATGGCTTTTCCTTTCTCGTAGGGGAACATCATCGACGAGGAATTGTCGATCACCAGCTGGCAGCGCAGGTTGGTTTCTTCTTCAAACTGTTTCACGTACAAACGGTCCGAGCGGCCAAACAATTTCCAGTCGATGTTACGGGTCGATTCGCCCTCGTTGTACTGGCGGTGTTCCGAAAATTCCACCGAAAAGCCATGAAAGGGGCTCCGGTGCAAGCCGGTAATAAAACCTTCCACCACCTCGCGGGCAATGAACTCGAGGTTGTCAAAGTCCTGAAATTCTTCCAGGTTATGGATGTTGGCAATGTGTTCCATGGTGCTCAAAGATACAATTTTTAGCCAATCCCGGGCAGGCTGATCCCGGTAATCTTCCGGTATAGCTCCAGCGCGTAAACATCGGTCATGCCTGAAACAAAATCCAGCACCGATTGGATCCTGGCGTAGGGTTCATCCTTCTCCGAAATGAATTGTTCAGGGAAAAGTTTCAGCAGTTTGCTGTTGTATTGGCTTTCGTTCAACACCGCATCGATAAAATGGCTCATCAGGGTGCCGATGATCCGGTAACCGGCCAGCTCAATTTCAATGACCGAAGAATGGGCATACACCCGGCTGACGGAAACACTGATGACTTCTTTCATGGCTTTTGCCGGGCTTTCACTCAGGTTTTTCATCAGCGACGAGTTAAAGGTGCCGGCCATAATGGTATCGTAATTCTTCATGAACACCTGCACGCATTCGTTCACCAGCAGGCTGATCACCTCGGTGCGCAGGTAGGCAATCTGCTCGTTGGGATCGGTCACTTCGGTAAGGGTCCGTTCAATTTTTTGCACCCTCGTTGCATTGTCGGGATGGCTGAAGAAATTGAGATACAAATCTTTAATTTCCTTGTACGAAAGAATTTTGAGTTTGTAGGCATCTTCCAGATCCATCACCTGGTAGCAAATGTCGTCGGCGGCTTCCACCAGGTACACCAGCGGGTGGCGCACATACGACAAGCCTTTTCCCCCGGCAGGGAGGATGCCCAGCTCAGCGGCCAGCTCCCCGAAAGTAACCTTTTCACTTTGGAAGAAGCCAAACTTGGCTTTTGCCGATGCTACCGATTCGTAGGGGTATTTTACAATGGAGGCCAGCATGGTATAGGTCATGGCAAAGCCCCCGGCACGCCTTCCTTTGAACTGGTGGCTCAGGATCCTGAACGAATTGGCATTGCCGTCGAAATGGATCAAATCGGTCCATTCAGCTTCCGAAAGCACCGTCTGTAAGCCCTGTCCTTCGCCATTTTTAAAATAAGCTTTGATGGCATCTTCGCCCGAGTGTCCAAAAGGGGGGTTGCCAAGGTCGTGAGCTAAACAAGCTGCCGATACCGCTGCACCAATTTCAGGGAGTAAAAGATGAGTGATTCCACGTTCAACAAGGCGTTCGCTCACCATGTTGCCCAGTGAACGCCCCACACTGGCCACTTCCAAGCTGTGGGTGAGCCGGTTGTGCACGAATACACTGCCGGGCAGCGGAAAAACCTGGGTTTTATTTTGCAAACGCCTGAATGGCGAAGAAAAAATGAGCCGGTCGAAATCGCGCTGGAACTGCGTGCGAGAGTCGGCAGTCACTTTCCCTGAACTTGTTTGTCCCAATCGTTTGGTTGATAAAAGCTGGTTCCAATCCATAGGCCGTAAGTTAATCGATTGTAAAGTTAAAATAATTCCCTTGTGAAATGCCCACCATTATTGGGCTTTCGGGCAATATTCCCTTTTCAATTTGTTAAACATAAGTTCATATTCTTTCCCAAACCAATAAAACCGTAAATTGTTTCTTCAACAAATTAAAAAATCAATGAACATGAAATACCTGTCTTTAGTATTCACCGGCATTCTGCTTGTTGCACTGGTTTCCTGCAAGAACCAGCAAGTTGGTCCAACGATCACCGATCAGCTGGTTACCAATGCCCGGGCCGAAGGTCAAGCAATGACCATTCAATTTTACAAGGGCAAAGCCCACAACCATCCCACTTTTGCTTTATGGATTGAAGACCTGGAAGGGAATTACATCGAATCACTGTTTGTGACCCGTTACCTGGCCACCGGCATTTATGGCCATGGATCGCTGGGCGAGGGCAAATGGGACAGCAAACCCGGTGAAGCCAAACGTCCGGCTACTTTGCCTTACTGGTTGCACAAGCGGGGCATCAAGGCCGATGGTGAAACCTATCTGCCAACACCCGATCAGCCTGTTGCAGATGCCATCAGTGGCGCTACACCTTTAAACGATTTTGTATTAAGCACCAAAACAACAAAAGCCCTGCCTGAAAAATTTCGCCTGATGTTGGAAATCAACCAACCCTGGGACTGGAACAGCTACTGGCACAACAACCTTTACCCCGATGATGCCGATTATAAATCGTCGTGCCAGCCGGCACTGGTCTATGCGGTTACCATTGATCAAGCGAATTTAAAACCTGAGTATTACCTGAATCCCATCGGGCACAGCCATTATGCCGGGAAAGATGGTGAATTGTACACAGACCTGAGCACCATTACTTCTGCCCGTGAAATCGTGCACAAAGTGAAGGTTCAGTTTTCAGCGGCCAACCCCGGCGCTTCAAATTAAGGGGCATCATACATCCATTTTAATATTGAATTCAACATGAAATCTATTTATACGATCATTCTGATCTTCATCAGTACTGTCCTCTTTGCCCAAAACGGGATCATCAAAGGACAAGTACTCGACGCCACCACCAACGAACCACTGCCCTTTGTGAACGTGGTGGTCTTTGGTACCACCCTGGGCTCGGTGACCGACCTCGACGGGAATTTCCAGTTGTTTGGCCTAAAACCCGGCTTTGTAAGGCTCACCACCTCCTTCGTGGGCTACAAGGATGCCATTTCGCAGGACATTGAAGTGAGCAACGCCAACGTGGCCAACATCGTGATCAAAATGGAATCGACCGACCAGGAACTGGGCGAGGTAACTGTTACGGCCAACCCCTTCCGCAAAACCGAGGAAAGCCCCGTTTCGCTGCGAAGCATTGGGCTTAGTGAAATTGAAACCAACCCCGGCGCCAACCGTGATATTTCCAAGGTGATTCAATCGTTCCCGGGGGTGGCCACCGTTTCAACTTTTCGAAACGACATCATCATCCGTGGTGGTGGTCCGGCCGAGAGTGTTTTCTACCTCGACGGGATTGAGGTGCCCAACATCAACCACTTTGCCACCCAGGGCGCCTCGGGCGGACCGGTAGGCATCATCAACGCCGACTTTATCCGCGAAGTAAAATATTACTCGGGCGCCTTCCCAGCCAACCGGGGCGATGCCCTCAGCGGTGTGCTGGAATTCAACCAGATGGACGGGAACAGCGAGAAAACAAAATTCAGGGCCAGCCTGGGTGCTGCAGAAGTTTCAGCCACCCTCGACGGGCCCATTGGGGAGAAAACCAACTACATGGTGTCCGTGCGCCGCTCCTACCTGCAATTCCTGTTTGGCGTGTTGGAACTACCCTTCCTTCCTACCTTTAACGATATGCAGTTTAAGGTTAAAACACGCATTGACAGCAAAAACGAACTCACCTTTATTGGCCTGGGCGCCATCGACCAGTTCGATTTGAACAAGGGCATTGAGGAACCCGACGAGTCGCAGGAATTCATCCTGAGCAACATCGCGGTGAACGAACAGTGGACCTACACCATCGGGGGCGTGTACAAGCACTTCCACAAAACCGGGAACTCCACCGTGGCCCTGAGCCGCAACATGCTGAACAACGATTCGTTCAAATATTTCGACAACGATGAATCGGACCCGGCCAATCTCACGCTCGATTACCATTCATGGGAGATCGAAAACAAATTGCGGGTGGAGAACACCAACCGCATCAATGCCTTCAAGTTCAATTACGGGGCGAACATCGATTTGGCTCGCTACACCAACGAGACTTATCAAAAGCGTTTCTTTGGCGGACAGGCCGTTGAAATCAATTACGACACTGATTTTCTGTTGTGGAAATACGGCATCTTTGGCCAGGCCAGCCGCAACATGCTGGCCGATCGCCTGATTGTTTCCCTGGGGCTACGCTTGGATGGGAACAACTACTCATCGAGTATGAGCAACCCGCTCGATCAGTTTTCACCACGGCTTTCGGCCTCGTACCAGCTCACCCGCGAGCTGAGCCTCAATGCCAGCACCGGACGCTTTTACCAGCTGCCCCCCTACACCTCGCTGGGTTACCGGGTGAACGATGAGCTTGTGAACAAAACCAACCAGTTGCGCTACATCCGTGCCGACCATTACGTGGCCGGAGTGGAATACAATCCTTCGCAGATTTTACAGTTATCGGCCGAAGGTTTTCTGAAACAGTATGCCAATTACCCGGTATCTGTAAAGGACAACATCAGCCTGGCCAACATTGGTAACGACTTTGGGGTGCTGGGCGATGAAGAAGTGATTTCATCAGGCGAGGGAAGAGCCTATGGTTTGGAAATTTTAGCCCGTTACAACAACCGCAAAAACCTGAACGGGAATATTTCTTATACACTAGTGCGCAGCGAGTTCAAAGATCCGGCCAGTGGAACTTACATTCCCACCACCTGGGATACCAAACATTTGCTCACGGCTTTTGCCACCTATAAAATGATGAACGACTGGAGCATGGGGCTCAAGTGGCGCTTCGTGGGTGGCCTGCCCTACACCCCTTATGATCTGGAAACCTCGGCTCTCATTCCAGCCTGGGAAGCACGCGGGGGTCCATACCTCGACTACAGCCGCATCAACAGCGAGCGTTTCAGGGCTTTTCACCAGTTGGATGTGCGGGTGGACAAAGCCTTCTACCTTGAAAAATTTACCTTGAAGCTCTATTTCGACATACAAAATGCTTACAATTACAAGGCCCAGAGCCTCGACATTGTGGTGAGGGAGAAAGATGCCAATGGCAACTACCTGACCCTTGACAACGGAACACGCTACCAGTTGCGCAGCATCGAGAACCTGGCGGGTACCATTTTGCCCACTTTGGGGATCATCTTTGAGTTTTAAATTTATTTGCTCTGTTCAATTGATGTTCCGTGGTGTTTACTTCCGTTTCAACAACCAAACGTCGCTGAATTGGGGTAGTGTGCTGCGAATTTCTGATACTTTTTCACGTGCTTCGTCTTCACGGTCAGTACCCAGGTAGCTCACCCGCATCATGCCGGTTTCTGTCTTCAATACTTCGGAGGGTATTCCGTTGGACAAGAGCTCACTTTGCAATTTGTAGGCATTTTCAGCCATGGAAAAACTCCCTACAATCACATAAAATGCATGCAGTGTATGGTCATTACTTCGCTCAATGCTAACGCTTTCGCTTCGTACAACAATGGCCTGCTCCTGAACCTTTGCCGGTTCTGTATCCATTTCATTTAAACTTGTTTCAACTTGATGGTTAACAGCAGGCTCATAAGCCGATTTACTGAGCGACTTTGAGGTTTTACATGCCGAAAATGAAAGGATGAAGATGGAAGAAATGAGCACAAGTTTTTTCATCGTGGTATATTTTAAATTGTTTTGTTGATGGAAGTGTTTATCAAAAATTATGCCTGATTGCTTCGATCAAATTCCCCATAACTTTTGCAGTAAGCTTAATAAAAATACAGCAATTCGATTTCAAAAATCAGCACCGAATTGGCCGGGATGGTGGCATAGCTGGTTTCACCGTAGCCATAGGCCGAAGGCAGGTACAGCACAATTTTACCACCGGCTCCAATGTAGGGAACCCCAATTTTCCATCCGGCGATAAGGTTGTTCAGATAAAGTTGTACTTCTTCATCGGCTTCGGTTTGGTCAAACACGGTTCCGTCGAGCAACATACCCTTGTATTTCACGGTGATCATGGAATGGGTTTGGGGATGGGTTTCGCCTCCCGGCTCCAAAATGTTGTAAAATATTCCATAAGTACTGTCGAAATCTGCAATCGAATCGTTTTCAGTAAGGTAATCTACAATCAACAGTGAATCGGCCTGATATTGTTCGTACATTTTTTTCTGATAGGCTTCCAGTTCCTTCAGGTATTCTTCGTATTCTTCGTTGTTGTTGTCGAGACAGCTGTTCATTGAAAACCCTATGATCAGGGCAAAAAAGACAGCAAATAAATATTTGAGTGGCATTGCTTTAAATTTAAGTTCAAAAATATTGATAAATTTGAAAATCAACCAAAAAAATTAGCTCATGGGAGGCGAAGGATTTATATTTTCGGCCAACGCCAGTATTAAAAACAACCGGCGCCTGATGAAGGAAAAGAATCCCTTTCGAAAGAGAGCCAGGGAATTGCATCTGGATCACATCGAAAGCAGGGAGACCAAACACTTCACTGACGAAGAAAAACGAAAACTAAGGATCCAACTACGGAGACAAGCCTCCCGTGACCTGAGGATCACCATTCTCACATTTGCCTTAATTATTATTGTCTTGCTTGTTTTGATCCTTTTAATTGTCAGGCTCGATATTTTATAACATAAGCTGTTAAGCCCGGTTAACAGCTTATGTTACTTATTGTAGCTGTGATGCTACAACTTTGAATTGACGTAGTTACGAATGTTGTTTTCGATACGGGCGGCCACATCCTTGATGTCGGCTTTCACAAAACGATCGCCGGTAATGTTCTCGTATAACTCAATGTATCGTTCACTGATGCTCACCACCAGTTCATCGCTCATAAAAGGTACCGTTTGGCCTTCTTTTCCCTGGAACCCGTTTTCGATGAGCCATTGGCGTACAAACTCCTTGGAGAGTTGTTTCTGGGCTTCCCCCTTTTTCAGGCGTTCTTCATAGCCTTCGGCATAAAAATAGCGTGAAGAGTCAGGCGTGTGGATCTCGTCAATCAGGTAGATTTTGCCGTCTTTCTTCCCGAATTCGTACTTGGTATCCACCAGGATCAAGCCTTTTTCGGCAGCCATTTCGGTACCGCGCTGGAACAAGGCATGGGTATATTTCTCGAGTAATTCGTAGTCTTCTTTCGAAACAAGACCGGAATCCAGAATGTCCTCTTTGGAGATGTCCTCATCGTGGCCTACGTCGGCTTTGGTGGTAGGGGTAATGAGCGGCTTTTCAAATTTTTGGTTTTCCACCATCCCGTCGGGCATGGGACAGCCGCACAACGAACGTTTGCCAGCCTTGTATTCCCGCCAGGCGTGACCGGTTAAATAGCCGCGGATCACCATTTCTACTTTGAAGGGCTCACATTTATGGCCAACCGTGACCATGGGATCGGGAGTAGCCATTTTCCAGTTGGGCACTATGTCGCTGGTGGCATCGAGGAATTTGGCGGCAATCTGGTTCAATACCTGTCCCTTGTAAGGAATTCCCTTGGGCAGTACCACGTCGAAGGCAGAGATGCGGTCCGACACGATCATCACCAGGTACTCATCCTGGATGTTGTACACTTCTCGAACTTTCCCGTGGTACACACTTTTCTGCCCCGGAAAATTAAAATCTGTTCTTACAATTGCGTTGCTCATGTTTATTTTCTGTGTTAATGGATCAAAAGAACTGGATATATGACATTGCAAAGTTAATCAACTTTCTTTTTTCTTTTTTCTTCAAGTTCAGCATCTCGTTTATCCTGGTAAGCGTCGTAGGCCTTCACAATTTCGCGCACCAATTTGTGCCGAACAATGTCGTTTTGGTTCAGCTGAATGATGGCAATGTCTTCGATATGCTTCAGGATGTGCATGGCTTGAATCAATCCTGAATCCGATTTTCGGGGCAGGTCAATCTGGGTAATATCGCCTGTGACAATGATTTTGGTGTTCAGGCCCATGCGGGTCAGGAACATTTTCAATTGGTTGATGGTGGTGTTTTGGGCTTCGTCCAATATCACGTAAGCATTGCTCAATGTACGTCCGCGCATAAAGGCCAGGGGAGCAATTTCAATCACCTTGTCCTTCATAAAATCTTCGAGCTTTTTCGGAGGGATCATGTCCTCCAGTGCATCGTATAGTGGTTGCAGGTAGGGATCGATTTTTTCTTTCAGATCGCCCGGCAGGAACCCCAGCCGCTCACCTGCTTCCACGGCCGGACGACTCAGGATGATTTTCCGGATTTCGCGGTTTTTGAGCGCCCGCACGGCCATGGCAATGGCGGTATAGGTTTTTCCGGTTCCGGCAGGTCCCACGGCAAAAATCAGGTCGTTTTTCTCACAGGCTTCCACCAGTTTGCGCTGGTTTGGCGTACGGGCCCTGATGGGTTTCCCGTTGTTTCCAAACACCAGCACATCGGAGTGTTCGGCCGATAAGCTGCTGGTTTCCAACTGGTCGTTCATGATCATTCCAATGGTTTCGAGGCTCAACTTGTGAAACTCGTGGTATTGATCGAGCAGGGCATTCATTTTACTTTCAAAGCGGATAATTTCATCCTCGTCGCCCATGGCCTTGAGCATGCTCCCCCGCGAAACCAGTTTCAACTTGGGAAAATAGGCGCGTATTTTGTCCAGTTTGTTGTTGTTGATTCCCAAAAATTCCAAAGGATCAACCCCTTCGAGATGTATTGATTTTTCAAACATTCAGCGAGTTTAAAAATAAGTTTCAAAAATAAGGACTTTTCAGGAGATTCTGCTTTATGCCTTGAAGAGAAGCTCCCCGCCCAGAAAAGTGATGTGCAACATATTTTTTTTGAGCAACATAATAAATCAGCAATTCTTTTGTTTAGTAACTTGCAAGCAACTCATTTCAAACCACTAAAACACCAAAGTAATGAAACAAATTCTCCTTATTTGCTGTCTGGCACTTGCCGGCAGTGTTTTTTCGCAAAGCATTGATCACCCGCAACAAGGTTTCTCAACCGTTTCGAACCTGAAAGTTACAGCCATCGAACTCACCGATAGTAATACTGTTCTGTCTTTTATCTATAAGGGACAACCTGGTACATGGATACTCATTCCAGGTGGAAGCTGTATTCAGCCGGTTGGCACTGAGCAAAAGTACTTCGCTACACGAACAGAAGGTATTCCTTTCGGAAAAGAGTACTGGCTGGATCAGTCGGGATCTGTGGAATACAGCCTCTTTTTCCCGGCCATTGACCCCGAAACTGAACGGATTGATTTCAGGGAAGACAACGATGGCGGCAGCTGGTT
>JAFGVJ010000347.1 GCA_016938055.1 Prolixibacteraceae bacterium | reverse complement strand
TTGTACCACATCACTGTTTGCGCAAGATCCAAATTGCTTTTTAGAGGATTTTGAAACCAAAACAGCCACCATACCAATTTCAGTGGATGCAGACAAAACAATGAATGCGCCAACTGTAACGGTCACTTTATCTTCCGATACAATTGGCCAAATATCAAAATACGTTTTTGGGAATGCAACGGCTGTTTGGATTGGAAATGTAACAGGCGAAACCAAATTTGTGGAAAATACCAAATTGTTGAATCCTTCCTTAATCCGTTTCCCGGGGGGTAGTTGGTCCAATATATTTTTCTGGGACGGGGCTCCTTCCGATGTACCTGACTCTGCTTACGATTCATCGGGGGAAAGGGCAAAATTTTTCGCTATTTCAGGAAAAAATGACTGGCCCACAACAACGGATAACTATTACAAATTACGCCAGCAAACCGGTTCGCAAGGACTCATTACGGTCAATTATGGCTATGCCCGTTACGGCTTGAGCGATGACCCGGTTGCACAAGCTGCTCATCATGCTGCTGAATGGGTGCGCTATGATAAGGGTCGTACTAAATTCTGGGAGGTTGGAAACGAAAATGCCGGTCCATGGGAAGTCGGTTGGAAGATTAATACAAAAACCAATAAAGACGGGCAGCCTGAGATTATTACCGGTCAGCTTTACGGCCAACATTTCAGGGTTTTTGCTGATTCGATGAGAGCTGCAGCGGCTGAAGTGGGCGCAATAATCTATATCGGTGCACAGGTATTGCATTATGATGCTACGCATAGCTGGAATTCGGTGGATAAGACCTGGAATAAAGGAGTTTTATCCGAAATTGGCGATGCTGCTGATTTTTACGTGATGCACAATTATTTTGGAACCGATGCAAACGCAGAAAATTTATTGTCGGTAGCAGCCACTGAACCCAAGAAAAACATTGAATTTATTCAGCAGGATATAGCCGATAAAAATGGTTTTCAAAAGCCTGTTGCCATCACAGAATATAATATCAATCATAATGATGCAAATGAAACCATGGGAAGATCATACATCAATGGCATGCAGGCGACTGTACTGTTTAATGAATTAATTAAGAATAATTTTGGATTGGGGGCAAGGTGGCTGCTTGCCAACGGCGAGGACGGAATGTTTTATTTGGGAGAGAACAGAAGTTTAAGATGGCAACCGCGTCCTGATTTTTATTATGCTTATTATACACAGAAATTTACCGGGGACCATGCAATTACAGCCACTTCAACGAGTAAAAACATTTTAGCCTATGCTTCTAAATTTGCTTCTGGCGAAACCGGGGTGGTGATTGTAAATAAAGGAGAAGCTCCCAAGGTTGTAAGTATTTATCCTGATAACATTGGTGTTGGAAACCTATACTATAATTATTCTTTAACTGGTGGCACCGATAATGGCGATTGGTCGTATTATGTATCTGTTAATGGTGAGGAAGCATCAGGAACACAGTGGGGCCCACGAGAGAATCTGGAGAGTATTCCTGCAAATGCTTATCCCGTGGACAATGACATAAAGCTTAATGTTCCTGCCATGTCGGTTCAATTTATGATGATTGAAGCAGGCAATAAACAACTGTTTCCAACTTCAGTAATCAACATGCTTGAAAATCAGCATAGCCTGATGAATTTTCCCAACCCATTTTCAGACATCACTACCATCCAATTCCAAACCTCTTCAACAGCTTTAGTTGTATTGGAAGTATATGACCAAACAGGAAGGAAAGTCTCTACCCTGATCAACAGTGAATTGCCTTCAGGGTCCCATCAGGTTGAATTCAATGGAAGCAAATTTACTGAAGGATTGTACTTCTATCAATTGAAGGTTGGAAATAGTATAACAACGCGAAAGATGATACTAAAAAAATAAGCCAATACACCCCTACCGATTTTGACTGGTTCGATTATGAAAGGTATGAACTCAGGGTCTGAGAAATAAACTTTAAGAATGAAAAAAAAATAGTCTATGTAAGTTTTAGGTAATTAGTAGTATAATTAGATGTATGTAGAAAATGAGAGGCCGTTGTTAAGGTCGAAAGAATTTAATGAATGGCCTCTTTCATTTACAAAAACCAATTCATTCTTGGATGTAACCGGTATTGCCAGTGAATTTAAATTATTGAAAAATTAAATACGATGAAAAAAAGATGGATCAGTTTTATTGGTGTGCTGTTGGTTTTGTGTATGCATGCACAAGAGAATAAACTAATAACGGTAAATACCAAGAATGAACCCATTGCTCAAGGGAAATTTGAACCTACCTGGGAATCACTCAGTCAATACGAGGTTCCCGAATGGTTCAGTAATGCCAAGTTCGGTATATGGGCACATTGGGGACCGCAATGCCAACCCGAAATGGGCGACTGGTATGGGCGCGGTATGTATAACGAGGGCAGCTGGCAGTATAATTATCATGTTAAAAAATACGGGCATCCGTCAAAGTTTGGTTTTAAAGATGTGATCAACGAATGGAAAGCCGAGAACTGGGACCCGGAAAAATTGGTAGTGCTTTACAAACGCGTGGGCGCTCAATATTTCTTTGCCATGGCTAACCATCATGACAACCTCGATTTATGGGACAGCAAATATCAAACATGGAATTCGACCCGTGTAGGGCCAGCGAAAGACATTGTTGCAGGTTGGGCAAAAGCTGCTAAAGAACAAGGGCTTCCTTTTGGCTTAAGTGTTCACTCAACCCACGCATGGACATGGTTCGAAACCGCTCAACGGGCCGATACTATAGGGCCGTTGAAAGGCGTACCCTACGATGGCAAACTCAGAAAAGCTGATGGCATTGGCACCTGGTGGGAAGGGTTGGATCCGCAGGAACTCTATGCACAAAACCACGCGTTGAGTAAGAATAGTGAAACAGATATTACTGCTTTGTGGGGGCAGTGGAACTGGGATAATGGGGCAAGTATTCCTGACCAAAAGTATTGCGATAATTTTTATAACCGAACCATGGATTTGATCAACCTGTATCATCCCGATTTAATTTATTTCGATGATACAGCTTTGCCTCTATATCCTATAAGTGACGCAGGATTGAAAATTGCGGCGCATTATTACAACACCAACATGGCGGCCCACAACGGTAAACTCGAAGCAGTCTTGTTCGGCAAAGTGCTGACCGATGAACAAAAGAAATGCATGGTTTGGGACGTAGAACGCGGCGCACCTGACAAACCGCAACCAGATGCCTGGCAAACCTGCACATGTATTGGCGATTGGCATTATAATAGGGGTATTTACGAAAGTGGAACTTACAAATCGGCTGCCACTGTCATCCGTATGTTGGTGGATATTGTGAGCAAAAACGGGAACCTGTTGCTGAACATTCCGGTTCGTGGCGATGGCTCGATAGACGACAAAGAAGTAGCTATTCTCGAAGGTATTGCCGCATGGATGGACGTGAACAAGGAAAGCATTTTCGATACCCGTCCGTGGACAATCTATGGCGAGGGACCTTCAGTGGATGCCGTAAATGCCTTGAATGGTCCTGTATTTAACGAAGGCAAGGTGGGTTTTACTGAAAAAGACATTCGATACAACCAAAAGGGAAATGTGCTGTATGCCACCGTGATGGGACAAATCACTGAAGATGTTCTGCTGAAGGCATTTGCAGATGCAAGTGGTGAAATGAAAATCGAAAAAATTGAGCTGCTTGGAAGCGATGAGAAACTAACCTGGAATCAGCATGATGAGTCATTGGTAATAAAGAAACCTAAATTAGTACCCAATACCATTGCCGCAGTATTCAAAATTTATAGGGCAAAAGGCTGATTTATTTAAAAACCTCAACAATTAAATCTTAAGACAATGTTAGTACCAAAGCGAAATTTTAATCATAAAAGTGTCGCAATTCTTTTTGGAACACTTGTTTTGTGGACGTTCTGTGTATCATGTGGTTCGGGAAGTTTTTCGGCATCTGAGCGGAAGCAGTCATTCAACGATAACTGGAAATTCTTATTGGGCGATACCATTGGCGCCGGTTCAAAAGATTTTGATGATAACGAATGGCGCAGCCTCGAATTGCCACACGACTGGAGCATTGAAGGAAAAACAGACATGGATAATCCAACTCGGGGTGCCGGTGGTTACTTTCCTTCAGGAGTTGGTTGGTACCGGAAAACATTCAGTATTCCTGAGGATTGGAAGAACAAAAAAATAGCCATCTACTTCGAAGGGGTTTACATGAACGCCGAAGTCATGATCAATGGAAAGTCATTGGGCGTACATCCTTACGGGTACACCTCGTTCAGTTACGACCTTACTTCCTATTTGGCTTTTGATAAAGAAAACATTCTGGCTGTCAGGGTCGATAATTCACAGCAAATGAACAGCCGTTGGTACAGCGGTTCGGGCATTTACCGTCATGTTTGGCTAATGGTGCACAACCCGGTTCATGTGGCTCACTGGGAAACAACTATTACCACTCCCGAGGTATCTTCCGAAATGGCTACTGTTCAGGTCAAAACATTGATAAAGAACGAAACCGAAAATCCTCAGACCGTAAAAGTCAACATAAAACTGCTGGATAAAAATTCAAAAGAAGCCGGAATTGGGGAAACCGAAATTGAAATGCCTGCACGAAGTGAAATGGAAGTTCATCAAACCATAAATGTAGCCAATCCGCTATTATGGAATTTAGATTCACCTGATTTGTACCAGGCCAAAATTCAGGTCATGAACGGGCGCAAAATATTAGACGAAACAACCACCAATTTCGGAATTCGAACCATAAAATATTCAACAGAAAATGGTTTCCAGTTGAATGGGAAAACCGTGAATATGAATGGTGGTTGTGTTCATCACGATAATGGTTGCCTTGGTGCAGCAGCTTATAACAGGGCTGAAGAACGCAAAATAGAATTGCTGAAGAAAGCTGGTTTCAATGCAGTACGCACTTCGCACAACCCGCCATCTGAGGCTTTTCTCGATGCCTGTGACCGTTTGGGTTTATTGGTTATGAATGAATCGTTCGATTGTTGGCACATCAGTAAAAACACCTACGACTATGCCCGTTTTTTCGACCAATGGTGGCAGCACGATATTGAGGCCATGGTAAAACGGGACCGAAATCACCCGTCAATTATCATGTGGAGCATTGGCAACGAAATACCCGAACGTAAAGAACCACGGGCTGTAGAGACGGCAAAAATCCTGGTCGAAGCAATAAAGAAAATTGACGATACCCGCCCGATTACTTCAGCTGTTGTTGGCTGGGGGAACGATTGGTACGTATTCGACTCCCTGTTTGCTGCACACGATGTGGCCGGTTATAACTACCATCTTAACAGTGCCCCTGATGATCACCAGCGGGTTCCTTCAAGGATTATTGTTCATACGGAATCTTATCCCAACGATGCTTTTGCGAACTGGAAATTAGTAACCAATAACAATTATGTAATTGGCGATTTTGTTTGGACAGCCATGGACTATTTGGGCGAATCCGGAATTGGCCGTTGGTATTATACCGGCGAAACTCCTGGCGAGCACTGGGAACACGAATTTTTCCCCTGGCACGGCGCCTATTGTGGTGATATTGATCTGATTGGCTGGCGGAAACCCATATCGCATTACCGGAGCATGTTGTATAATGATGATAAAAAACTTTACATGGCTGTGCGCGAACCGGAACCGGAAGGCAAAGAAATAAAAGGAACCTGGTGGTCGGTTTGGCCAACATGGGAAAGCTGGACATGGCCGGGGTTCGAAGGGAAAAACATTCAGGTTGAAGTGTATTCCATGTATCCTAAAGTAAAACTATACCTCGATGACAAGCTCATTGGAGAACAGGCAACAACCATCGATCAGCAATTTAAAGCAACATTCACCCTGCCTTATGCAACGGGGCAGCTCAAAGCGGTTGGTGTTGAAAATGATCAGGAAGTGGAATCGACTACCTTGCAAACAGCTGGCCAATCAGCATTGATAAAACTGAATGCTGACCGGCAGGATATTAAAGCCGATGGACAGGACTTGTCGTTTGTGATCGTTGAAATTACCGACAAAGACGGAACGATTCAACCCAATGCAGATAACCTGCTCGAATTTACTATTGAAGGTGAAGGCACCATTGTTGGAGTTGATAATGCCGATTTAAAAGATTTGGATTCCTATGTGGGCAGCTCGCGCAAAGCTTTTAAAGGGCGTGCATTGGTGGTGATAAAAAGTACTCACCATGCTGGTAATATTCATCTAACTGTAACATCACCAGGATTAACAGATGCCAGCGTCAATATTAGGAGCGAGAAATAGCGAATATACAAGTATAATTATTCATAGGTGAATAAAGAATTTTGACAAATAACTTAAATAAAGCAAAATACATTGCTATGAACAAGCTAAGAAACACCTTTTTAACTGGATACGTAACATTGTTTCTGATCGTATTAAATACCTGTTATGCAATAGGCCAAACTGCCATGATTAATACGCAGTCAAGGAATACAAAAAGTTTAAATGGTGACTGGCAGGTAATTATTGATCCGGGTGGTGGCGGCGACTGGAGACAAGTTTGGCTGGAAAAAAAGCCACAAAAGAAAACCGATTTTATTGAATATTCCTTTGACGGTGGACCCATGCTAAAAGTGCCGGGAGACTTTAATTCCCAACGATGCGAATTAACTTATGTAGAAGGGACTGTCTGGTACAAAAAGCAATTCAAATCTACCCTGAAATCCAACAAGCGATTGTTTTTGCATTTTGGAGCGGTGAATTATTTGGCTGAAGTCTATTTAAACGGCGAAAAAATCGGCAGCCACGAAGGCGGTTTTACACCCTTTCAGTTCGAAATTACCAATAAAGTGAAAGAGGGTGAAAATACAGTGATCGTCAAGGCGAATAACAACCGTATGGGAAATGGTTTGCCCGGCTACGGATTCGACTGGTTCAACTATGGCGGAATTACCCGTGAGGTCGACTTGATTGAAACCAACAACACTTACATCTATGATTATTCTATTCAGTTGAAAAAAGGCAGCCTCAATGAAGTGCTTGGCTGGGTTCATCTGGATGGAACGCAGCCGGAGCAAAACATCGAAATAAACATACCTGAACTGAACTTTAAATATAAAACCAGATCAGACGAAACAGGCTTAGCAAAGATTGATTTTAGTTCTGCATTCGAACTTTGGTCTCCTGAAAATCCGAAACGATACAAAGTAAACATAGAAAGCGAAACCGATATCGTAACCGATAATATTGGGTTCCGCAGCATTGAAGTGATGGGAAATAAGGTTTTACTGAATGGGAGCCCCATTTTTTTAAAAGCAGTAAACATTCACGAAGAGAACCCCTATAAAGGCTCAAGAGCTTACTCCATTGATGATGCCAAAATATTGCTGAATGCTGCAAAAGAACTCGGGTGCAACCTGGTTCGCCTGGCCCATTATCCGCACGCTGAAAACATGGTAAGGGAAGCAGAAAAAATGGGTTTGATGGTATGGGATGAGATTCCTGTATATCAGCACATTCAATTTGCAGACAGCCTTGTTCCACAAAAGCTGGAAACCATGATGCGGGAAATGGTCAGCAGGGATAAAAACCGTTGTGGGGTTGTTATTTGGAGCCTTTCCAACGAAACCTATCCGGGAACGCCCAACCGCAACGAAGCCCTGATTGAGTTGACCCAAAAATGCAGGGCACTTGATTCTACCCGATTGATAGTACATGTGATAAATACCCAGGGCTACAATAACAATACATTTAAGGTATGGGATCCGCTTTATAACTATTCCGACCTGGTTGCCCTCAATGAATACATCGGGTGGTACATTCCCTGGCAGGGTAACCCTTCTGAAACGCAATGGAATGTAGAATTCCCCGACAAACCGGTTTTTATTTCTGAATTTGGCGGCGAGGCATTGTATGGCAGTAAAGGCCCAACTGATGAAGCAGCTTATTGGACAGAAGAATATCAGGAGAATATTTATAAAGATCAGATAGAAATGTTCAATACCATTCCTAACCTGAGTGGCGTCTGTCCATGGTTATTGTTCGACTATAGGTCGTTGGGCAGGATGAACCAGCTGTATCAAAACGGCTACAACCGAAAAGGATTGTTGTCTGAAAATGGTGAAAAGAAAAAAGCATGGTATGTTATGAATGAATACTTTAACGAGAAATGAGCTTGGTAGCATTTAAAAAATAGTCGTGGCATTTATATGAATGAATGTCAAACATGGAAGTCTGGGCGTAGCGATTGACATAATATTATTGTTCATGCCGTTGAAGTCGTACTACTTCGATATGGCATGTTCTGAGTATTTCAATGGAATCTTTTTTTCGATAATCTTCCGAGTAATAGACCGATTTAACATTTCCCAGATTTACAAGTCTTTTTGCACAAGCGGTACAAGGTAGATGGGTTACAAAAACTATTTTCTCAACACTCCTTGGAGCATCACAATTGATCACTGCATTTTCCTCTGAATGCAAACAACCACAATTCCCGGGTTCGGCACTATCGCATGTATTGGGTAATCCCGACGCATTGCCATTGTATCCTATCGATAATATTTTCCGAAAATCGGTACTTGTAATTACGGTACCGACATTTAACCGTTTGCAAGTAGACCTTCTTGAAATGGAAAAGGCAAAATCCATGTATAATTCCTGAAAACTCGGCCTTTTTATTTCTTCACTCAATTTTAATTCATTTGTATCCATCGCTATTAGTTTTTCCATTTGTGCTTTTTCCAACATTGGAGGGAAAGCAATACAAAAATCAACATGGGCGGCTTAAAATTTAGTTTTGAATTTTCAGACAACATTTTTTGTATTAAAGATAACAACTTTTGCCATGTGCAGTGAAGGATTGTTGGTGTACCTCTTTCATTCAATCGTTCATTCGTATAATGAGGTACAACATTGCTAAAAGCTATTGAGTGTTGCTAAAGGTTGCTGATGTTACTT
Organism: Prolixibacteraceae bacterium; assembly: GCA_016938055.1. Classification (GTDB taxonomy): domain Bacteria; phylum Bacteroidota; class Bacteroidia; order Bacteroidales; family Prolixibacteraceae; genus Roseimarinus. The sequence continues at coordinate 1,114 of JAFGVJ010000347.1, read as the reverse complement.
ATGGTAGAAAGTTACAAGATCTTAGTTTAACAGGTAATCGATAAACATGGCCGATTCAAATACAGACATACTGGTTATTTTTCAAACTATAATACCGATAAGTTTTGTTTAAATTTTTTGGAGTAGAGAGGCACGAACGGTTTCAAAAAATTTAAAGTAAACGGTTTAAATGTGCTGTCCTACGAGAGCGTTTTCGAAGGGTTGACGAATTTACCCTAAAAAGCCAGTTGCGGGGCGCATTGGAAAAACTGAGCTTTGAAGGGTGAATGAGGAAACCCAGGGTGTGTAGGCTCGTGGGGGCTATTTTGCATAATGCCCTTATGAGACAAAAGGGTTTTAGAACACAGAACTAGGAAATACGACCGGCTTACTTATTTTGAATAAATTGGAATTGCAGAGATGCCTTTTGTTTGATAAGAAGGTGTTATGAAAAATAGCTTGGTGAAGTGTTGGTTTTGTTACAGTTCAATCTCATCAAACAGGCAATAATCAATAAAAAACAGCATATTGAATTTTGGGTCAGTCCAATATTGACAAATCTCTAAAAATTTGAATTGAATGATCAGGGGTTGGGATTTGTATAGATTTCATTGAAATCAACAAGGTCGAAAAAATCATCTCCTGTAAAATAATAGCTTGCTGAAGTGGTTCCCATCTGCAGGATCCTTTTCTCAAAATCAATTTTATCAAACACCTGATCAAAACATAGCACCCTCTCATAGAACAATCGTTCGTAATTACGATACCAATCAATGGGTGAATAATGACCTAAATCGTGGTATTCGCTTAATGCCCTTTTTACTTCGGGATGATGAACAAGTCTTTGAATTAAAAACTGAAGTGCTTCATACAATTTTTTGAATTCTGAAAATTTGAAATAGTAAAAATGCTTTCCCACTTCAAGATATTGAGATTTGAATTTATTTAACCATGAACGAAGTTCGTTGCTGGTATACACCTTCGTTTCAGATGGAATCAACTCTTTAATGGCTTCCAAACATTGGGAATATAAAATCAGGTAATCAGCAGAAGGCTGAAATCCGACGTGTTCATCCAGGCCAAAACACAGGTCAAAAGGGGTCAAATCCTCCACCTGTTTCCAGTTTTTAGCATC
>JAFGVJ010000346.1 GCA_016938055.1 Prolixibacteraceae bacterium | reverse complement strand
TGAATTGCCGTCGGTTTTAACCGACGGATAAAAAACAAACATAAGAAGCGGGTTTTAACCCAAAGAAAATTTATGCAAAATTCAATATTACTCGATACACTTAAAGGAGAAAGCACCTCTCGCCCTCCCATGTGGTTCATGCGCCAGGCAGGACGCGTATTGCCATCGTATTTGAAAATTAAAGAAGATTATACATTCTGGCAAATGATGAAAAATCCCGAAATTGCGGCAAAAGTTACCTTATTGCCGATTCACGATTTGGGCACCGATGCTGCCATACTGTTTTCCGATATTTTAGTGATTCCTTATGCCATGGGCATGGGACTCGACTTTAAAGATACAGGCCCGGTATTTGATCAACCTTTGGCTTTCCGCGATAAACCGTTGAAAGATTTAAATCCCGATCCATCGAAACTGAATTACATTTACGATGTTTGCGACGAAATTATCAAAACCCGCCCCGACAATATTCCTTTGATTGGTTTTTGTGGCGCACCGTTGACAGTTTTGCTCTTTATGCTACAAGGTTTGGGGCGCAAGGGCGAATTCCCCGATGCCACCAAATTCATTTACGAGAATCTGGAAACTACACAAAAGCTGGTCGATGCCATTACCGATTTGTCCATCATATATGCCTTGGGACAAATTGAGCATGGTGTGCAGGTATTTCAATTGTTCGATACACATGCCGGATTAATTCCATTTGATTTGTATCAGAAAATTTTTATGCCGGCCAACAATAAAATTTATGCCGCCGTTCGTGAAAAAGAAATTCCATACATTTTCTTCCCAAAAGGGATAGGTGCAGGAATTGCCCAAATCACGCCTGATAGCTGCGATTATTTAAGCATCGATTGGCAAACACCCATTCAATTAGCACGAAAACTCGTTCATAAAGAAATTGGCCTTCAAGGTAATGTTGACCCAAGACTTTTGTTTTCGCCACAGGCCGAGATTGAAAAACAGCTTCAACCATTGGTCGAATTCGGCAAGGAAAATCACAATTGGATTTTCAACTTAGGTCATGGCTTTATACCGGGTTTACCATTTGAAAATGCTAAATTTTTGGCCGACTGGGTGAAGACAACAGATTGGGGGCGATAGCTCGTCATTGCGAGGAGGAACGACGAAGCAATCTTTAAAAACAGAGCTTGACGATAAATAAAACATAAATCACGAACACAAAAACCATTTATTTCGTAGCTCATTCACAGCTAAGTATAATGTAGAGAAGTTAGTCTACTTTGAAATGCTTGAAGATATTGAAACTGCCATTCTTCGTGAAAAACAGATAAAAGGTGGTTCAAGAAAGAAAAAAGAAGATTTGATAAATTCGATAAATCCTGAATGGAGAGAATTATATTACGATATTGAAGATTTGAGATAATACCAAAAGATTGCTTCGCTATGCTCGCAATGACGAAATTACTTGAAAAATACAATAAACCGGTACCACGATACACCAGCTATCCGCCGGCCAATTTTTTCACCGAAGAATACAAATCGGTCGATTATCTTAAAGCTATTGAGGATTCGAACAGCTGGAGTCCGTCCAATATTTCGTTCTATTTTCATGTTCCTTTCTGTAAAAAATTGTGCTACTTCTGCGGATGCAATTCTTATGGCATGCGCAAGCTCGATGCGGTTGATTACTACATGAAAGCCATGATCAGGGAATTGAAAATAGTCATCGACAAGCTTGATAAAAACCGATTGGTTTCACAAATTCACTATGGCGGAGGCACACCAAATGCTGTTGATGTAAAGTATTTGCAGGAAATTAACGATATCATTTTCTCCAATTTTAAGTTCATCGACGATGCTGAAATTGCCATTGAATGTAACCCTGCGTATTTGAATGAAGAGCAAATTCACGGGCTCAAAAAAGCAGGTTTTAAACGATTCAGCCTTGGAATTCAGGATTTCAACCAAGATGTACTCAAAGCTGTTAATCGGGAAAAACCATTCATGCCTTTGGAGCATACCATAGCAATGCTCAGGGAGGATGATCCGAAAGTTAAAGTCAACCTTGATTTTATTTACGGACTGCCAAAACAAACTGCCGAAGGTTTTGCCGAAACCATTGAAAAAGCTGCTGCCCTAAAACCTGATCGATTGGTGACTTTCTCGTACGCTCATGTTCCCTGGGTGAGCAAAATACAAAAGAAACTGGAAGTTCATGGTTTGCCCGAGAATAACGAAAAGGTAAAAATGAACAAGTTGGCTTTAATTGTAGTGCAAAAACACGGTTACGAAGCCATTGGCATGGATCATTACGCACAAAACAACGATGAATTGTGTGTGGCTCAACGCAATCACCAGCTGCACCGAAATTTCCAGGGATATTGCACACGCCGAACCACCGGACAGGTTTATGCATTTGGCGTAACCGGCATTAGTCAGTTAGCTAAAGTATATGCCCAAAATACCAAATCAATCGACGAGTACATCGACCACATCAATAAAGGTGAATTCAACATTATTAAAGGCTATGAACTGACCGACGAGCAGGTACTCATTCGTGAAACCATTACCGAATTGATGTGCAATCACCGCATTATTTGGGACGATTTAGCTGCCCGTCTGGAGGTTTCAAAAGAAAAGTTAAAATCGGCATTGGCCAGTCGCCCGGCTGAATTAATGGAATTAGAACAAGATGGCATCATTCGAATTGAAAATGAAAATATTTTTATGAATGATAAAGGCACCCTATTTCTTCGAAATGTGGCGGCTGCTTTCGATCCGCTAATTGGAACAGCAGGGAAAACATTTTCAAAACCAGTGTAATAATTGAAACTAATAACAACCGTCATCGTGAGGAACGAAGCGATCTTTAATACAGCAGATTGCTTCACTGTGTTCGCAATGACATTCATTTAAAAAACCTTAAGAAATGAAAAACCTTTTAATCCTATCCGTTTTCATCCTCTTCTTAATCGGTGGAAATTCATGCACCAAAGCAGAAGTTTTTGTTCCGGCCAACTCCGATCAAATCCACTACATGGGTCGAATTGTTCAAACCGACATTATGGCTTCGTTCTACTGGTCGGGAACTTCAGCCCAAATTAACTTTGAAGGCACTTCGGTAAAAGCGTTGATGAAGGATGATCGGGACAATTACTATAATGTGATCATTGATCACGACAGTGTGATTATGATTCAACCACCGAAAGACAAAGAATGGATAACGCTGGTTGAGAAACTATCTCCGGGCAAACACACGCTGCAATTGTTCAAACGTACCGAATACGATCGCGGGCATACCAATTTTTATGGATTTCAATTAAATGCCGGAGCAAAATTGTTAGCACCTGATCAGGTAAGTGAAAAGAAGATTGAATTCTACGGTAACTCAATTACCTGCGGCTATGCTGTTGATGACCTCTCGGGCAGAGACCGTTCCGACAGCATTTTCACCAACAATTACAAATCGTACGCAGCATTGACCGCTCGTCATTATAATGCTGAATATTCCTGCATTTCAAAAAGCGGAATTGGCATTACCATCAGCTGGTTCCCCTACATTATGCCCGACATTTACGATGAACTGATTCCGCTGGACATAACCAGCAAATGGGACTTCTCGCAATATACACCTCAAGTAGTGGTGATCCATTTGCTGCAAAACGATTCATGGTTAGTGAACATGCCTGATCATCCGTCGTTCAAAAAATATTTTGGAACCGAAAAACCAAGCGAAGAATTTATCATTAATGCTTACAAAAATTTTGTGAGTGACATTCGCAGCAAATATCCTTCCTCTCAAATTATTTGTACCATGGGAGGAATGGATGCCACCCGCGAAGGTTCGCCCTGGCCAGGTTACGTTGAAGAAGCTATTCGCCAAATGGACGATCAAAAGGTGTTCACCTACTTTATGCCCTACCACAACATACAAGGGCATCCGAATGAAGCAGAGCAAAAAGTTATGGCCCAAGGCTTGATTAAGTTTATAGATGAAAATATTGAATGGTAGAAAACCGTCATTGCGTGCGCAGCGAAGCAATCTCAACACCAAAGATTGCTTCGTCGTTCCTCCTTGCAATGACGAAAATAAATAAGGATGGATCAAATTCAAAAAGACGTAGTAATTATCGGAGCAGGATTAACAGGTTTGACTCTGGCTTTCTACCTGAAAAAAGCAGGTTTATCGGTTGCGTTGATTGAAAAGACAAATCGTACAGGCGGTGTGATTCAGTCGCATTCCGAAGAAGATTTTCTTTTTGAATCGGGGCCAAATACAGGCGTTCTCTCCAATCCTGAAGTAGTTGAGCTTTTCGATGATTTGGGAGACAATTGCAAACTCATTACTGCTAATCCCAAAGCCAAGAAACGATTAATCTGGAAGGGGCAACAATGGCATGCACTTCCATCGGGTCCCATCTCGGCTATTACCACTCCCCTTTTTACATTAGGTGACAAATTCAGGGTTTTGGGTGAACCATGGCGCAAACCGGGAACCAATCCCATGGAAAACCTGACCGGTTTTGTGAAACGCCGCCTTGGTAAAAGTTTTTTGAACTATGCTGTCGATCCCTTTGTATCGGGCGTTTATGCGGGAAATACCGATTATCTGGTTCCAAAATATGCGCTGGCTAAGCTGTACAATTTAGAGCAAAAATATGGCAGTTTTATAAAAGGCACCATTCAAAAGGCTAAAGAGAAAAAAAATAATCCAAGGTTACAAAAAGCTACCCGCGAAGTATATTCTGCAAATGGCGGCTTGCAAAAAATCACTGTTGCGCTGACAAAGTTTATTGGTGATGAAAATATTTTTCTGAAATGTGATCAAACGGAAATAAAGCCTGATGGCGACCTCTTTGCAATTAGCACGATGCAAAAGGGGAATGCTATTTCATTTCAAGGAAAAAAAGTGATCACCACCGTTGGAGGTTATGCCTTGCCTAATCTTCTGCCTTTTGTAGACGATGAAAAGTTAGCCATTTTTGCTGATTTAAAATATGCCAAAGTAGTCCAGGTTATTTTGGGCTACAAAAAATGGAACGGCATCGACATTAATGCCTTTGGAGGCTTAGTTCCATCCATAGAGGACAAAAAGATATTGGGTGTACTTTTCACATCTTCGTTCTTCGAAAACAGGGCGCCCGAAGGTGGTGCGCTGCTTTCGGTATTTATGGGCGGAATGCGCAGGCCGGAACAAATTGAATTGAGTGACGATGAGCTGAAAGAAATGCTTTCGAAAGAATTGCCACAAATGATGGGGCTGGATTCTTTCTCGCCTGATATGATTAGGATTTTCCGTTACCAACATGCCATTGCCCAATATGGAGCCGATTCGAAAGAGCGCTATGATAATATTGAAACGATCCAACAAAAATATCCTGGTCTAATTCTAGCTGGAGGCATACGTGATGGCATTGGTATGGCCGACCGGATAAAACAGGCTCGGACGATTGCGGATGAGTTGAGCAATAAAAATTAGTTGGGCTAAAGCCCGGTTTGTTTATTGCATTTATTTTCCGTTGGCTGAAGCCAACGGCAATTCATAAAGCCAAAGGCAATTCAGAAATGAAATTCAAAATTGGCTGAAGGCAATGGCAATCCAGAAGAGCAATTTATGAATTGCCGTCCGATTTATAAATTGCCGTCCATTTATGAATTGCCGTCCGATTTATGAATTGCCGTCCGATTTATCGGACGGACAAAAGGGCAAAAACATCGCATGG
>JAFGVJ010000345.1 GCA_016938055.1 Prolixibacteraceae bacterium | reverse complement strand
CAGTTTGGCTTCTTCGCTCATCATGCTCTTATCCCAGGGCGGTTCAAAGGTGAGGTCCACGAAGCAATCGTCAACCCCTTCGACCGAGATGGCTTTTTCGAACACCTGTTGGACGATCATATCGGCCACCGGGCACCCGGGTGCGGTGAGGGTCATCACTACCGTGGCCATGTTTTTTTCATCAACATCCACACTGTAAATCAGGCCCAGGTCGTAGATGTTGACCGGGATTTCGGGATCGTATACATCGTGCAGTTCTGCAATGATGCGATCTATTCTAATGTCGTTTGCCATTTTTTAAGTCATTAAGTCATTAAGGAAAAAGTCAATGGTCATTAGGAAAAAGTCATTAAGGAGAAGTGAGTATACCTGTTTTATGAAAGGTTTTACTCAATGACTTATTGACTAATGACTTTTTTCTATTCTGTTATAAGCAACAGCGTAGAGCTTTATTTGTTTGATCATGGCCAGCAAGCCGTTGGAACGGGTGGGCGATAGGTGTTCTTTCAGCCCGATTTTATCGATGAAATGAAAATCGGCATGCATCACGGCTTCGGGCCTTTGCTGGTTTACCACGCGCAAGATGAGCGCCACCAGTCCTTTCACAATGAGGGCGTCGCTTTCGCCCTGGTATTCGAGCAGTCCATTGTTCATTTCGGCATTGATCCACACCTGCGACTGGCAACCACGGATGATGTTCTGGTCCACCTTGTATTTCGGATCAATGGGTGTGAGTTCCTTTCCCATTTCTATCAGCAGGGCATACTTGTCCATCCAGTCGTCGAAAGCTGAAAACTCTGCAATGATATCTTGTTGTATTTCTTCTATATTTTTCATTCCGGTAATCAATTAAGGAGGCAAAGGTCTAATTTTTTTGAGAACTTTTAAAATTTTTCATGGTGATTGCAGGCTTGATACTTTTTATTTCATCTGTAAAGCTAAAAGTGAATGCATCGCAACAGCCTGCCATGACGGTTATTTATTTTTATTCGGAATGGTAAAACAAAACTTACTGCCCAAGCCTTCTTTGCTTTCGGCCCATATTTTACCACCGTGCATTTCTACAAATTCTTTGCAGAGGATGAGGCCAAGCCCGGTACTGGGCTCACCATTGGTTCCGGGCCGGCTCACGTCTTCATTCAATTTGAACAACATGTTTAGTTGCCTGAGGTCCATGCCGATTCCGTTATCACTCACTGAAAAGATGATCTCACAAACATGATTTGTGGCAACATCAAGGCTGACACTGCCTCCCATTTTGGTGAATTTAATGGCATTGGACACCAAGTTCCGAAGTGTTGAATTGAGCATGTTTTGATCGGCGATGATCTCAAATTTCCCCTGAACATGTATGCTAAAATCAATTCCTTTATTCCTGGCTACTGATTCAACTGCCTCGATAAACTGATGTAAAAATATTTCTAAATCAATGCTTATGGGTTTAAATTGAATACTTCCCTGTTGCAAACGTGACCATTCAAGAAGGTTTTCGAGCAAGTTAAAAGTGGTTTGGGCTGTTTTGTTGATGGCACGGGCATATTGTTGGTATTCGTCGATTGAAAATTGTGCTTGATCATCGGCCAATAAACCGGTGAAATTCACCAGTGTTCCAATAGGGCTGCGCAAATCGTGCGAAATGATGGAGAAGAATTTATCTTTTGTGGCCAGGGCCTCTTTCAATTTGGCTTCACTTTGCATCAATGCTTCCTGATCGAGTCGTTGTTGAGTGATATCTTCCTTGATGGCCAGGTAGTTAATGATTTTGCCCTGCTGGTTTTTAATGGGCGAAATCAGGGCCTTTTCCCAATACAGTTCTCCGTTTTTTCGCTTGTTCCGAAATACTCCTTTCCAGTCCTTGCCGTTTGCAATTGTATTCCACAATGTTTTGTATTCTTCTTTGCTCGTGTAACCCGTTTTTAGGATCCGGGGGTTTTGTCCAAGCGCTTCTTCAAAGGTGTAGCCGGTGATCTCGGTAAACTTCGGATTCACATACTCGATACGGCCTTTAAGGTCAGTAATGACGATATTGGTCGGGTTTTGTTCGGCAGCTCTTGAAAGTTTGATCAGTTCCTCTTCGTTTTTTTTCCGTTCAATTTCTGTTTCGATGGCATCGATGGCATGGTTGATATCATAAGTCACCTCTTCGAGTAACTTAATTTCGTCGGAATTGAAGAAATTGATTTGATCGGAATAAATTGCCAGTGCTGCTATTGCCTGACCAAATAATCGAAGAGGCAAACCTATTACTGAACGAAATCCTCGTTTTAGGGCTTCCTCCCTCCATATTTTCATAGCAGGGTCAGTCGCAATGTCGTTGCAAACAAAAATACGGTTTTCGCGAATGGCTGTTCCAACTGGCCCCGATCCGCCTTGTTCTTTATTGGTTGATATCTGATGGATGTTTGACAGATAGTCATCGATGTGGCCTGCTGAAGCAATTGCATGAACTTCCAGTGTTTCGGGGTTGGGGATTCCTATCCAGGCCATTCGGAATTTACCAAATTCGATGGATAAGCGACAAATTTCTTCCAAAAGTTTTTGACGATCAGGGTTGTGAACAATGGCCTGGTTTACCTGACTGATCACTGCATACAGCCGGGAGGCTTTTTGGAGCTTTTGTTCTGCTTCTTTATGCTGAAAGATTTTCCATACAGTATCCATCATGAGGGTGAGTTGCCTGATGTCGCCCTTTGAATAATCCTCAGTTTTATTGGCTACACCCACAACAGCTACAATTTTTGCTTCACTGAAAACAGGAATGGTCAAAAACTTGTGCAAGGGTGCATGGCCAGTGGGGAGTCCTTTTTTCAAAGGGTTTGGTGCATTAAAGTTATTCACCACAATAGGCTTGCCCTGTCTTACAGCTTCTCCCCAAATGCCAGTTTTTTCCAGTTGATAAATGGTTTGTGGTTCAATAACGTGGCACTCTTTCATCACTTCCTTCGACCAGGTGTTAAGGACGAATTCTTTTTTCTCATCGTTGTAAAAATAAATGTAACCCAGCTTGCTTCCAGTAAGCTGAATGGCTTCGTCGAGTGCAAAATCGAGTAATTTCTGGGTCGAATCAGCTGAAAACTGGCTGATCTTCAACAAACTTTCAAGCCGGGCTTCTTCATTGATCAGATTGAGCTCGTATTCCTTTCTTTGATTGATTGATTGGTGAGTACCCAACATTCGCAAGGGTTTGCCATCGGATGTCCATTCTGCTACCCTGCCCTTGTCTAGGATCCAAATCCATTTTCCGCTACGGTGTTTCATCCTGAACTCTGACTGATAAAGTGGGGTCTCGTGCTTAAAATATTTGTCGAGTTCTTGTTGGGCTATTTTTAAGTCATCGGGATGGGTAAATTTTTTCCAGGTTTCAATGCTAACCGGTTCTAACTCGTTGAGGGTATAGCCCAGTATATTGGCCCACTGTTCGTTGTAACTTGTTTCCCCGGTTTGCACATTCCATTCCCAGGTGCCGGTTTGGGTGGCTTCGAGGATAAACTGGTACTGTTCGTTCAGTTTTTGAAGTTGCCGGTTGGCTTGCAGAATATCATCAAATGCAAGGGTTTTCGATGTTTTTGCTGTTCCAATGCCTGATTGATGTTTTTTTAAGTTGTCTCCCATTCCCAATGTTTTTCAGCTTTGATGAAGACTGTTATTCTTTATAATTTGGTAAACCCTTTGTGCTGCTTATTCTAACTTGTTGGTCAGAAAAGATTAACCCTGACCAATGGTAAAATAAAATGTACTGCCTTTGCCTACTTCGCTTTCGACCCAAATTGTTCCTTGGTGAGCTTCTATAATTTTTTTAACGATGGCCAATCCTAGTCCGGTTGATTTCTCGTTAGCCGTTGCTTTAACCGAAGTGGTTTGAAAAGGATGAAAAACGGCAGGTAATTCATCGGCAGGAATGCCCTGTCCCTGATCGCTTATTTTTGTGATGACACTGTTGTCATTTTTCGAAATATCGATGGTAATGACTGTTCCCGGGCCAGAGTATTTGATGGCATTGCTTATAAGATTGCTCAATACCTGCTGGATTTTATTTTTATCGAAGCGTAGTTTTATGCTTGCCGGATTTGAATTTACGATAATTTTTTGTGACTTATTGTTTGCCAGAATTTCATCCTGAATGATGCTTTCTCTAACAAACGAGCCATATTCCTGTTCCGTCAAACTCAAGTCGAAAATTCCAGCTTCAATTTTTGCAACATCTAAAAAGTTGTGGATCAAATCTAAGGAGAATGAACAGCGGTTGTTGATGATCCCTAAATACTCAAGCAATTTATTCTTTCCTATTTCATCGATATCCTCAATTAACAAGTTTGAGAACGATTCAGCAATGCCAATGGGGTTGCGAAGATCGTGGGCGACCATGCCAATGTACCTGTTTTTTTCGATGTTCAGTTCTGCAAGTTTTTGGTTTAAATTTTCAAGAGCCAAGGTTCTTTCTTTTACTTTTAGTTCCAGGGTTTCATTGGCATCCTGTAGGCTATGCATCAATTTCCGATTCCGGGTAATCAGTTCAAACTTTTCGAAAGCTTCTCTGATAATGGTTTCCAGCTCATCGGGGTTCCACGGTTTGGTGACATAGCGAAAAACCTGCCCATCATTAATGGCGCCAATTACTGCTTCGATGTCGGAATAACCGGTTAAGATAAGTTTGAGTGCATCGGGGTATTTTGATTTTATGCGTGAGAAGAAATCGACACCGGTCATACCTGGCATACGTTGATCGGACAACACAACTTGTATGTTTTCTTTTTCCATGATGCTGAAACCTTCTTCGGCATTGGTCGTTGAAAATACGTTGTACTTACGACGAAACTGACGGGT
>JAFGVJ010000344.1 GCA_016938055.1 Prolixibacteraceae bacterium | reverse complement strand
GGCGGGGCCGCACAACGCAAATGATGGATTGGAATGCATTCCCCCTGGACCAGGGCATTGTTCGAATAATGGCGCTACCGGCCTTTTAGGACTAACTGAAGAAAAGAACACCTCACACAAGAATTGATTAAATAGTGCTTTTCACCACAACTTAAGCATTGGCCCTTAATGCTTTCCTGATCTCCCGCAACCTTACCTGCATTCCTGCCGAGGGATGCCGTTCGTGCATGGCTTCAATGTGAGCCAGCAATTCGGGTTTCATTTCGGGATACTGCTGGCAAACCCTGAAAAAAAACTCCAAACCCATGGCCTGCGACGATATTTTGGCCTTGGGATTGTTCATCCAGGCCACGCAGCGGTCGAGCAATTCACCGGCTTCCTCCTCTAGCAGCGGACAACGTAAAATCAGCTTCATGGTCTGCCTGATGATGCTTTCGTTTCGGGTACGGATGGCCCAGCGGTAAAGCTCGTCCAGGATGGGAAAAATTAAACGGTTGCTTTTTTCAGTGGCATGGTCCAGTATCCACAGCAGTCGCCAGGCATCACGGTCGGGTTTTGAACGCGCCATGTCCCAAATCATGTGGAAGAAAGTTTCGTCGCGCGCTGCCAGGTCGAACAGGATTTTTACATCGGCCGCTGAATACTCCGATTTCAGCAAGTGTTCAATATCGTTCACGGTATAGTGATGCATCACGGGCTTTCTTTTTTACAAAAATGAAAAAAAATTTCCGATGCCGGTAACTTTTCCGCCAACATGGCCGTCATAGGGGCAGTAAACAAACAAGCAAACAATAGCAAATCGTCATGAAAACATCACTTATCACTACCATCATCCTGCTCATCATGAGCTTCAGCCTGCTGGCACAAACCGACAGCGTACAAGGTACCAACGCGGAATTCGAAGAAATGATTGAAAGCCTGGAACCCGAAACCACCGGCACCGATACCCTCATGAGCCTCGACGTGAAGACGGAAAAGGACACCATCCGCGTAAGGGTGGGCAACACCAAATGGGAAATTGTTCCCGGCGACAAGAAAACCCACATCGACGTGGAAACCATGGACGGTTACCAATCGAAATGGGACAAAGAAAAGTGGGAAGAAAAACACTTTGAAACCGTGCACAAAAGCCGTAAGAAAAAATTCGACGGCCACTGGTCGGGCATCGACTTTGGCGGCAACCAGCTGTGGAACACAAATTATTCGATGTACCCCGAAGGCACCCCTGTCTTTTTGGAAACCCGTCCCGAAAAGTCCTTCGAATTCAACTGGAACTTTGCCGAATACAGCTTTGGTTTTGGCTCTTACGTGGGCATTGTAACCGGCCTTGGCCTCAACTTCAACGATTACAAATTCAAGAACAACTACACCCTGGTGAAGGATGAAAACGGGATGATCCAGCCCCTGGAACTCCCCAATACCGACCTACGCAAAACCAAGCTCAGCACCGCCTTCCTCACCGCCCCGCTGATGCTGGAATTCCAGATTCCGGGGAACCACGGGCAAGACCGTCTGTTCATTGCAGGTGGTTTGATTGGGGGCGTGAAACTGGGTGAACACACCAAAACCAAAATTGGCACCGAGAAAACCAAGGACAAAGGCGACCACAACATTGCTCCCCTGCGTTGGGGCTACACAGCCCGGGTAGGTTTCGACGATGTGGGGATTTTTGCCACCTATTACAACACCCTGCTTTTTGAAAATGGGAAAGGTCCCGAAACAACACCACTCACCATCGGACTCACGTTTACATTCTAATCATAACTCAGTACATACCCCCTCTTTCGCAACCAGGTGCTCACTGCATCTGGTTGTTTTTTTTATGTCTACTAACATCTTTTATTGTAAGTACTTATCCATAATTTTCACTATTTTGGCCCCTGAAAAGGGAATACAACAAGCATTACATGTACAAACAGCTGAACCGGACTCAGGATCGTCCAGGTTATTTGCTGCCGTATGGTGTATTGTATGCTTACGACATACACTTTGGATGAACGTGAATAAATTGATATGACCAGCACTGCAAGCTTTAGGTTGAGGGTGAACGTATTGGTACTGTGTAGCTTCATTGTGCTAAACTTAACAGCTTTCGCGACTGACCGCATAGCCCAGGTGAAGTATTTCAACACCGAGAACGATTTGCTGAAACACAACTCGGTTGAAACGGTTGTACGCGACAGCATGGGCTACATTTGGGTAGGTACCAATTACGGGCTGAACCGCCTCGACGGCTACCGAACGGTCAACTACATTCACCTACCCGATGACAGTACTTCCATCAGCGACAGTCATGTAAAAGATCTCTTCGTCGATTCAAAGGGCCGTTTATGGATTGGAACCATTGGCGGTGGTTTGAACCGTTTTGATTATACCGGCAATACCTTTGTTCGTTATCCCCTGATAGAATCCCAAAGTGGCCAGGGGCTGAATGTACCAGCCATTGTTGAAGATCATGAAGGATTCATTTGGGTTGGAATTGTTGGTGAAGGGCTTTGCCGACTGGATCCTGAAACGGGTGAGGTGGGTTTTTATGAAATCAGCCGGTTCCATCCCGATTTTCAACGGAGTTCCAACATCAGCAACCTGCTTTGCGACTGCAAAGGCAACATCTGGGTGGGTTTCGATTTTGACCAGAACGGCATCTACAAACTGGATCCGCACAACGATCAAATCACCTTTCACGGGCTCACGGCCGATACCGACGATTACCTTGAAGTAGGACCGGTGATGGGCATCGATGAAATGGCCGATGGCACGCTATTGTTCACCATCTGGAACGGAAAACTGTTCAAACTGAACCCCAAGGTGGACCGGCACATCCAACTGGTTTACGGCCCCGAATTTTTTAATCATGCCAACCTCACCGGTCTTACCATTGATCAAAACCAGAACATTTGGATTACTTCCTGGGATCATGGTCTGTTTATGCTGGGTCCTGACTACTCGCTGATTAACAACTATCAGCGCGACCAAAGCAACACCCATTCACTCAGTTCCAATGCCATCAACGATTTATATGCCGATCATGATCAGCTTTGGGTGAGCACCCGTGAACAAGGGCTGAACTTGCTGTCGCTACAGCCGCGGATGTTTGAGCAAATTGACCCTTCGTCCGTTTCGGCATTCAGGGAAATTGATGCCCACCGTTTGGTCAGTGACGGGAAAGGGAACATTTGGATAGGAACACGCGGGCAGGGTTTGTGGAAGTATCAGACCAAAAGCAAAAAGCTAAAACATTATTCCAAAGAAAAATACCCGGGCCTGATCAACGAGAACATCCTGAGTTTACACCTTGATCAAAACGGTTTGCTATGGATGGGCACCGACGGGAAATTTACCGGGATTTTCGATCCCGAGAATGAAACATTCAACTTTGTTCCCCACTTCGAAGGAGTGTGGAACTCGGTGTATTCCCTGGC
>JAFGVJ010000343.1 GCA_016938055.1 Prolixibacteraceae bacterium | reverse complement strand
TTCAGCAAGGTGATTGTTTTTTGCAAAACCAAAGTGGCTGCCGAATCGGTGTTTAAGGTGATCAAGCGAAAGAGTGAGGGAGAAAAGCGAATTCTTCATTCCAATAAGGGACAATCGGCCAGAGTCAATGCCATCAATGCCTTCAAAAACGATGAAGTAAGAATTCTGATTTCAACCGATGTTTCGGCCCGTGGAATCGATGCCAGCAAGGTGACCCACGTGATCAATTTTGATGTTCCTGTCAATTACGACGATTACGTGCACCGTATTGGCCGTACCGCAAGAGCAGGAAACGATGGCGTTGCCATCACCTTGATTGACCCTTCGGAAGAATGGCATTTTGGAAAAATTGAAAAGTACATCCGGATGTCGATCCCGGTGATGGAAATACCCGAAGGTGTTGATGTACCTGACACTTCAAGGGAAGACAGGCAGGAGCAATTGCGTGAAATAGACCGACAGCGAAAAATTGATGATCCTACTTTTAAGGGGGCATTTCATCAGAAGAAGAAACGTTTTGCCAATGATAAACGCGATTTCACTGATAAATTTGCCCGTTCAAAAAAGCCTCAAAAAATTAAGAAGAAGAAATAGCCATCCGGTTCTCATGAACTGAATGGCCTATGATCAATACTTAAAATGCACAGTTTATTCCTGCATGCTGTTTTGCAAAGCAACCATTTTAATGGCTGTTACAGCAGCTTCATCACCCTTGTTGCCAAGCCTGCCTCCGGCCCTGTCGAGTGCCTGTTGCTCATTATCGGTGGTAAGCACCCCGAAAATTACCGGAAGGTTGTACGTGAGGTTCAGTTTGGTAGCACCATAAGTGACGCCCTGACAAATGAAATCGAAATGACGGGTTTCGCCCTGAATGACACAGCCCAGTAAAATGATGGCGTCAACATCGGTATATTCAGCAAAATATTGGCCGCCCAGGGTGAGTTCAAAACTTCCCGGAACATGTTTCACTATGATGTTTTCTTTATTCGCACCATGCCTGAGCAAGGTTTGAACAGCTCCTTCGGCTAAGGAGCCGGTGATTTGGTAATTCCATTCGGCAACTACGATACCGAATTTCATGTTTTTAGCCGTTGGAACAGCGTTGAGATCGTATGCCGATAAATCTTTGGTAGCCATAAGAATTGATTTGTCAATTAATGTAAAGAAAAAGGGGCGAACTGTTTGTCCGCCCTTTATGGAATATGAACTATTGTGTCAAAATTAAAGCTGGTTAATCCGAGCAATGTTTTTTTCAATGTTGGCGGCATCACTGCTGTTGGGATAATCTTTTTTCAGTTGCTGATACACTTCCAATGCTTTTTCGGTTTGTCCCAGTTCTTCGTAAACTACTCCCAATTTTGCCAAAATAGTAGGAGTGGTAAAATCGTTTTCATTCAGACTGAGTGCCTTGTTGTAAGCTTTGCTTGCTTTGTCAAGCTCACCCAGTTCAACATAAGCATCACCGATGGCCGATTGGGTCAGGGGTGCCAGTAAAAGATCATCGGTTTTGAATTTCTTCAAATAATCAATGGCCAGTTCATAATCACCCAAATGCAGGTACGATATTCCCGTGTAATATTTGGCAAGATTGGCAGCTTTGGTTGATCCATAACTGTCAATGATGTCGAGAAAGCCCAGTGAAACACCGTCGCCGTTAATGGCCAGGTCAAAGCTGTCGATACTGAAATAGTTCTGAGCAGCAAAGATTTGTTCTTGTGCTTCTACGTTTTTCGGTCCAATTAAATATTTTTGAACACCCAGAAAACCTAAAATTACCACAATGAGACCTCCAATAACATAGAGTACAAGATTGAGGTGATTTTCCAGAAATTGTTCAGTTCTTGTCAATGCCTGTTCAACGTCTTTCAGGCTGTCTTCCTGCTTAATGTTTTTATTCTTAACCATTGTAAATACTGTTTTTCAGAATTGCACACAAAAATAATTTTTTTTGATGGAAACCACTCATTTTACTTAAGAATTTTGAGTAAGGAGTAAAGTGTCTGGGAATGAATTGGGTGGAAGTAAGGATTGTGACCAGAACAGGTTTTTTCAGGATGATGCTGAAAGCAGGCGGTTCATGGGTGTGCGAATTTTTTGCACTTTTGTAAAAATTGCCGACCATGCATTTGCAGAAGCTTACTTTACTCGATTATAAAAACATTGAGCAGGCCGAACTGGATTTCTGCCCAAAACTGAATTGTTTTTTGGGTGACAACGGAGCTGGCAAAACCAACCTGATGGACACCATTTATTATTTGTCGTTCAGCAAAAGCTTTTTCAATCCTGTTGACACGCAAAACATCAGGCACGGTAGGGAAATGTTTATGATTCAGGGAAAGTATGCCCGATTGGATACCGATGAAGTGATCGCTGTTGGTTTTAAAACGGGATCCCCCAAAACCTTTAAACGGAATCAGAAACCTTACCGGAAACTCAGTGAACACATCGGACTGTTTCCATTGGTGATGATTTCACCTTCGGACAGTATCTTGATAACGGGTGGGAGTGAAGAACGCCGAAAGTTTATGGATGGGGTCATTGCTCAGTTCGATCGTCAATACCTCGATGCATTGCTGCGTTACAACCGAACCCTGCAACAGCGCAACAACCTGTTGAAATATTTTCAGGAAACCCGCTCATTCAATGCCGATAACCTAGCTGTGTACGATGAGCAACTGGTGTTTTACGGAACATCAATTCATGAAAAAAGGAAACAATTCATTGCTCAAATGATTCCTTATTTCCAAAAATTTTATGACTTTATAGCCATGGGCAAAGAGCAGGTTGTTTTAAATTATGAATCGAGTCTTGATCAGGGCAATTTTCAGGACCAACTGACAGCCGCACGCAATCGCGATCGTGCTGTATTGTTCACCACCACAGGCATTCACAAAGATGACCTTCACCTCGGTTTGGGTGACTTTCCTATCAGGAAGCTGGGGTCACAGGGCCAAACCAAAACTTACTTGCTGGCTTTGAAGTTTGCCCAGTTTGAGTACCTGAAGAATGCAGGGGAAATCAAACCCATTTTGTTGCTCGATGACCTTTTTGACAAACTCGATGCCAACAGGGTAGGGAAAATCATTGAATTGGTAGCCAACGACCAGTTTGGGCAAATTTTCATTACCGATACCAACAGGGAACACCTGGCCGGAATACTGGAAAAAATGAAAACTGAATACCGGATTTTTCAGATTAACCAGGGGAAAGTGATTTAAAATGAGAAAGAAGGAAACACAAAAAATCAGCGAGTTACTCAAACAATTTACCCAGGAATCGGCTTACGAACGAAAACTACTTGAAAACCGTTTGATTGGGAATTGGGGCAGAGTGCTTGGTCCTGGCGTAGCAAGTTCTACACGCAACCTTTTCATCGCCAATCGTACTTTGTTTGTGGCTGTTGATTCATCGGTCATGCGTCACGAATTACTGATGATTCGTTCACAAATTGTTACCGCTTTGAACAAAAGCGTGGGTGGAGACATTATTGATCAAATCATTTTTAAATAAACAGCCATGCGTATTTTCGTTGTTCTTTTTTGTTGCTTGTTGATCAGCAATGTGTTAATGGCTCAGTCATCACGTACTACCCATTGGTTGAAACATGCAAGGTGGGAAATGGCTGATGAGCAGGGAAAGATTCAATCCTTCGATTTCGATGCAGCCGCAAACCTGTTGGAAGTTTTTAAAGCAGGACAAACCATAAGCACAGTGCTCGAAACTGATCAGGATGCACCTGAAACCGTGTTGTATCTTCCGGGAGCTGCAGCTTTCTTCAGCATTCAGATCAACGGGCAGCCTGTAACGAATGAACTTAGCGATGAAAATTTTCATGCCGAAACTGGCCCGGCAGTACAAAATGGTCAGTTTCGTTTATCCATCGTATTTCAGCAGAATACGAAGGTTCAGGAATGGTACAACCTGATGGAATATGCACAGTTCTCACTCTTGAACCAGGTGTTTATCTGTCATTTTCAAACCAATGAAGATTCCTTCTTTGGCGGCAGCTTGCTGGAAGCCATGATCAGGAGCGTCCATGATGTTGATGTTGACGGGAAACTGGTGGCAAGCGTTTTTGATCTCCGGTCCAAGGAATTATTGGCTGAAAATAACAATTGTGCTTTTGCCCGCCAGGGATCTGAAAGTATGGTTGAGGTGAACTTCCCGGATGCTAAGAAATTAATCAAAGGGGAAGTGTACTTGTTGAGCCTGGCTTTGTTGGATAAAGACCAAAACGATGAAATTATTGACGAATTGATTTTGCCCATCAGGTTTTAACAACAAAGGGCCAATTGCTCAGCCCTTTGTTATTCATGTATTTATAAAAATTCTAGAAGGTGATGTTGAACCCAATTCCCAGCAATTCCTTGAACTGGATTTTGGCTTTTTGGTCTACTGGATCAACAATATCGGCATCGAACAACATCTGGGTATTGATGCTGGCACTCAAAAAACTGTTTACCTTCATGTTTAGTCCTAATTTCCAGTCAACATCAATGTTTTCCGGTCGATCAAGATAGTTGGTAAATAAGCCGAGGTTGCTTGCAAATCCTACGTTTCTAAAAATCTCCTGAGTGAAGGTGGTATTGAACGATGCACCTAACTCCATGCGGGTTGTTTTTCCGGCTTCGACTCCAAACATTCCATCCAGGTCCTTATCGTTTACAATGGTCATTTTTCCGGTCAAAGGGGAAAGAACCATGGAAAATTTGTCGTTTGGTTTATAGTCCATACCAAAGGCCAGGGTCAGGTATGCAGGTGCCAGAAAATTTGATATTTTGACGGTATTGGTTGCGTCACTATAGCCCGGGGCAAATTGTGATTTTAGACTAAAAAGTCCAGAGTAGTACCATTTTTCGCTGGCTTTGATCCCAAGTTTTGATTGAAAATCAATAAGATCATCGTTTTTTTGCAGCACAAGTCCTTGAACCTTAGACAGGCCATAACCCATGTTCAGCACATTTTCCCAAGATGCATTGGCTCTGTTGTAATTTGCAAACACCTTGAGTTTTGTTGCTCCGGCAATAGCGTTTTGTCCTCCGGCAGCCCAATTGGTAAATGAAACCTGGGTAAAGTTAAGGGCATAGTTTCCCCCTTTTTTCCAATAAGTTGTGTCAGCAGCTTCCTGCGCACATACCGATCCCATCAACCAGAAAACCATGAATACTAAAACTAATTTTTTCATCGTTCACAAATGTTTTAATTTTTAAAGATTGTCCCACTGTTTAACTATTGTTGGGTGGCTACAAACAAACTTGCCGTCCACGATCCAGCATAGAAATGACTATGCAATGTAAAAAAAAAGGCTTTATCGGTCAACGATGCTATTTAAGCTGATAAACAGCTGCAACCCATCTGTTTTTGACCTTGAAGTCTAGGGGGTGAAGCTGAGCTTCAATCGCGGCATGGGTGATGTCTGCCAAATCAGTTTCATAAAAGCCACTCATGATAAGCATTCCACCGGGATTCAACACCTCGCGATACTTCTGCACATCGTGCAATAAAACATTTTTGTGAATATTGGCCAGTATGAGGTCGAAAGTTTGATTTCCCAGCAGACTGGCATCGCCCATCTTTACAGCAATATTGTTACATTGGTTAATGCGGCTGTTCTCCAAAGTACCTTCATACGCCCATTGGTCAATGTCAATGGCCAATATTTCTTTGGCACCAAGCTTACTGGCCAGCATGGCCAAAACACCGGTGCCGCAACCCATGTCGAGTACTTTCTTCCCTTTTAACTCCATGTTTAAGAGCAGTTCTATCATCAATGAAGTGGTTTCATGGTTGCCCGTTCCAAAGGCCATGTTGGGTTCAATCACCAATTCGTATC
>JAFGVJ010000342.1 GCA_016938055.1 Prolixibacteraceae bacterium | reverse complement strand
CATCCTTTTTGGAGTGCGTTTGAACAATTCTTTGAAACGCCCTCTGATGAGAATGAAAGCGCAGAGGCGCAAAATACGGTCAGTGATATCAAAATTGACAAGCACCTTTATGCCAGAAATAATCGCACCTATAAAGCAATTCTGAAGCTCATCAAAGGACCAAAACAAGAATATAATTACAAACTGGCAACAGCCTGGAGTGAAATTCCAAAACCTCCTCCCCGAAACCTCCTTCTCATCTTCTATAAGATTTAAAATTTCAAATCAACATATACCTGACATACAATGCTTAGCCCTTTTGAGCCTGGCATTATGTTATTGTATTGCTAATCATTAAGATTTATGATGAAAAATATAGTTTTCATGGCCATGCTCGTCGGCATTGCATGGCAGGGTGATGCCCAAACACTGAAGGGGATCATCACCGATTTACAAAAACACCCGGTTGAAGGTGCCTACATCTACCTCCCACAAAAGGGTTTCCACAGCCATTCCGATAAAAAGGGCTTTTTTCTGCTCGATGGTGTCGACACATCAGACACGCTGGTCATCAGCCACATGACTTATGAAACCCAACATATTCAGGTTCAGAACATCAGCGATGTGCTCATGATCAGGCTGGTAGAAAAGCAGTTTTCGCTCGAAGAAATTAGAATCATGCCTCAGGTCAATGCCCACCTGCTCATCACCGACATCGACATACAAAGCAACCCGGTGAATTCCTCACAGGAAATCCTGCGGAAGGTCCCGGGGCTGGTCATAGGCCAGCATGCCGGAGGTGGTAAGGCTGAGCAAATTTTTCTTCGGGGTTTTGACATAGACCATGGAACGGACATCAATATTACAGTCGACGGGATGCCGGTAAACATGGTCTCCCATGCGCATGGACAGGGTTATGCCGATTTACATTTCCTGATTCCGGAAACCATCGAAAAGATTGATTATGGGAAAGGCCCCTACAAGGCAGCCGAGGGAAATTTTACCACAGCAGGTTACGTTGGGTTTCAAACCAAAGATGTGATGAACCAGAGTGAGGTCAAGATCGAAGCCGGCAGCTTCAATACTGCCCGCATGCTGGGCTTGTTCAACATGCTGAGCAACGAAAACGAATCGGCTTACCTGGCCTCAGAATTTATGCTTTCCGATGGTCCTTTTATCAGTCCACAGAACTTCAAGCGAATGAACCTGATGGGAAAATATACCCGTTACCTGCTCAACCATGATCAATTATCCCTGCAACTTTCCCACTTTAACAGCAGCTGGGATGCATCGGGGCAAATACCCGAAAGGGCCGTGCAGCAGGGGCTAATCACCCGCTTTGGAGCCATTGACGATACCGAAGGTGGTTTCACGGGCCGCAACAACTTTCAGGCAAATTACCTCAAACATCTTGATGAAAAAAGCTGGGTAAATAACACGGCCTATCTTTCGACCTATGATTTTGAGCTCTATTCCAACTTTACATTTTTTTTAAACGACCCGATCAACGGCGATCAGATTCGTCAGAAAGAATCAAGAACCTTGTATGGTGTAAAAAGCGAATGGAATCGAATCATCCCATTCGGCTTCATTCAGGCAGCCCTTGGATTCCGCAACGATGTGATTTCGGGGAATGAACTGTCACGCACTTCGGCACGAAAAAACACTTTATCGAACCTGGCGCTGGGCGATGTGAATGAAACCAATTACTACGCTTACCTGAATGGCGAATTCTCATTCGGAAAATGGCTCATGAACCCTGCACTTCGTTTCGATTGGTTCAAGTTTATTTATGCCAATCAATTATTGGATGATTACTCGAATAAGGCTGTCAGTCAATCCATCATCAGCCCGAAGTTGAATGTCTTTTACAATCATTCCGATCACTTGCAGTTGTACCTGAAAACAGGAAAAGGCTTTCACAGCAACGATACCCGTGTGGTGGTAGCTCAAAATGGAGAACAGGTATTGCCTTCGGCCTGGGGAAACGACCTTGGTTTCATCTGGAAACCCAGTCCAAAAATCATTCTGAATGCTGCCCTTTGGCAATTGTTCATGGAACAGGAATTTGTGTATGTGGGCGATGAAGGCGTGGTAGAACCTGGTGGCCGTACACAGCGTGCCGGTGTCGATTTCGGATTCCGGATCCAACTGTTTCAATCGATTTTCCTGAACAACGATGTGAACTACACTTATGCCCGCAGTATTGATGACCCTGAGGGTGAGAACTTCCTGCCGTTGGCCCCTGATCTCACCATGATGGGCGGGATCAGCTATTTGCCGGCTTCGGGATTGTATGCCAGTCTGAAATACCGGATGATCAAAAACCGCCCGGCCAACGAGGACAATTCCATTGTGGCCAAAGGGTACACCATTGTTGATGCCAATGCCGGTTACCGATGGAACAACCTGACTTTCGGATTGATCGTTGAAAACCTGTTGAACAGCGAATGGAACGAAACCCAATTTGCTACGGAAACCAGGCTTCAAAATGAAACAATGCCGGTAGAAGAAATTCATTTCATTCCCGGCACGCCTTTTTCTTTGAAACTTAGTTTATCGTATAAATTCTAAACAGCGACAGATCGAAAGCTGACCAACCGTTGATTTTTTTCGTCCCACAACCTGAAACTCAATGATTTCAGTGCAGAGAAAAAGGTCAACGGTTTTTCTATGTGAAAATCTTCGTTTTCCTTGTAACACTTCTCGAGGTTATAATTGGGGATTTTCGGGCTCAGGTGATGAATGTGATGAAAGCCGATGTTACCGGTAAACCATTGCAGTACTTTGGGCAATTTTAAAAAGGAACTGCCTTCGAGGGCCATGGTTTTGTAATCCCACTCATCGCTGCGAGCCCATTTTACATCTTCGTACTGATGCTGCACGTAGAACAACCAGGTTCCGTGAACAGCAGCGATGTACAAAACGGGAAGCTGAATCAACAGATAAGGCACCAGACCAATCCAGAACGATAAACCGGTGATCATGGCAACAATGGCCAAAGTGCTCAAGTGGGTGTATAATTTTTCTTTATTCGACCGGGTACGTTTGGGAAAGCGGAAAAGTATTGTAAACAGTACAAAAGGACCAATCACCAGTAACACAATGGGATGACGATAAATGCGGTATTTCAAACGCTGCCATTTGCTCATCTGAAGGTATTCCTCAACCGTAAGGGTTTTCACATCGCCCACCCCGCGTTTATCGAGGTTCCCCACCGTTTGATGATGAATCAGGTGATCGTGATGCCACTTGTGATAAGGAGTGAAAACCAGCAAGCCCAGTGGCACTCCAACAATTTTACTCAAGCGGGTTGATTTGAAAAATGAACCATGGCCACAATCGTGAAAAATGATGAAAATACGCACCAGAAAACCGGCGGCAAACACCGCTAACAACAAGGTGAGCCAGTAGGAAACTGAAAGGGAATAAACCATGAGCACCCACAAACCGATGTAGGGAAGCAAAGAATTAATTACTTGCCACCAACTTTGAATGGCACTTGGCTGGTTGTACTTTTGTACAATTTGCATCCAGGAACGATCGTTCGTCCCGGAAATTGAAACATTTTTATTCATTCTACCTCTTACATTAAAACCATAACCATCCAACAGAGAAACATCAAAAGGGGCAGAATGTTGCAAAGAAGTACATGAATGGGCTTATTTAGAATGTGACATTCGTTGAACTACTTGTTTTTCAATGCACACCCTATAAACGGCACAAACGGTTTCTGAACCGCGCTTTTCATGTTAAAACTTTTCGCGGTTCGGAAACCGCGAGACCCGTTGTCCAAAAAAACATAGCAGCAAGAACTGTTGTTACAAATTCATAAACTCTAGAACCAAGAACACTAAACATTAAAAAACTGCATAAAAGCAACCCGGGTTATTCATACCCTTGACAGGACCAGCATCCTTTCCAATCCTGCCAATCTTTTACCCACCCTGCTTTAACCGGATTATGCAAGGTATATTCAATCGCATTGAACAAATGCTTTTCATCTCGAATGGTCGTATCAAAACTCTCCTTTTGCCAAAGACTCCCTTTTCTGAATAAAACCTTGTTTATTTCATTTGAAGTAAATCTTTTAATAGAGTACATGATATCTTGCAAATAAACAGGAGCTCCGTTCAAATCTTTTTTAAAAAGTTGAAAAACCCAATGTACATGATTGGGCATCACACAAAATGCAAAATTTTCAAGTTTCTTTCTTTCCCAGAAAAGCAGCGCATCGGAAATTATTTTTGTAATATCTGACTTCGTTAAATTGATCTTGGGATTGCTTTGATTATCCAATAACTTGTTGTAGGTGTGTATGTATTTCTTTCGAAGTGAATAATAGTCTAACTTAAGTCGATCAATTTCCGTCATTTCATTCAAAGATTTTTGTGATAAGTTGGCACCACTCTTTTCATTGTCAATCAAAGATGGTTTCAAGAATTGTTCAGTATTAATTGCATCTATCCCTATCAATTGAGATTTTAGAATGTTTAGCTTTTTAGTATAATCTTCAAGCGCTTTTTGAGGAACGGCATCAATTAAACACCATGTAACAAAATAGGCTTGACCCGGCTGCTGAAAATGAGGTAAAGCGTGACGATAGAACTCCTTTTTTTCCATCATAAATTGCTTTTTTAAAGCAATTTATGACAAATATTGAAAATATGTGTAACGATCACAACTGGGTTGTTGATATTTAGAATTCACAGCAAAGCAGGATCACACAGATTTCAAACATCAAACCAAGCTAATCCAAGGATGGGTCTCGCGGTTTCCGAACCGCGTTTTCATGTCCAAAAGTTTCAAGAAAGAGCTTCATATTCAACTCATAAAGCCATTTCCATATGAAAAGTGTTTCGCGGTTCGGAAACCGCGAGACCCGTTGTCCAAAAACCGCGAGACCCCAAAAATCTAAAAAAGAGTTACAGTCTTTCAATACGGGAAGCCCAACCACCCCCCTGTGCCATATGGATTTTTAATTTTTCTCCTGAACTGATCTCAATCTCCTCTTTTTTATAATCGGTGGCTTCGGTGTTGGCATTGACGCCATCTTTAAAAATGATCATCCGGTAATTTCCATCTTCCAAAAACGAAAGATCAAGGGTCAAATTCCGGGAAGTCCAGTTGGTCATGGCACCTACGTACCAGGTATTGTTCTTCTTACGGGCAATGGCTACATATTCGCCCACTTTCCCATCGAGCGGGACTATTTCATCAAAAGTTGTTGGAATACTGGTAATGAAATCGGTACTTTCCTGTTCTTTGTAATACATGGTGGGACTATCGCTCAACATCTGAATAGGCACTTCAAATACTACATATTGGGCAATTTGGTTACAGCGTGTGCCTTTTGCCATCGCAGCGTGGTTGCGCGGAAAGAAATCGGCTTCGGTGGCATTGCGCATGGCGCCCGAGGTATAATCCATTGGGCCCGCCATGTTGCGGGTAAATGGTAATGTTAATGTGTAACGTGGAGCATCAATACTGGCCCATTTAAAAGTTTCTAAGCCATATACTCCTTCGTAACCCACCACGTTGGGGTAAGTACGTTGCAAGCCGGTGGGTTTGAACACCCCGTGATAATCCACCAACATATGGTGTTCGGCTGCCAGTTTCGCAATTTCGTAAGTGGATGCAACCGCCAACTGATCGTCGCGGTCAATGAAATCAATCTTCCAGCCTTTCACCCCCATGGCCGCGTATTTGGGAAATACCTCGTGCATTTGGTCCATAATGGTACACCAGGCAGCCCACAAAATAACGCCTACGTTTTTTGACTTACCGTAAGCCAGAATTTCTTCCAGATCAACGTCGGGGTTCACCTCGTTCAAATCGAAACGGGCACTCCATTTCCAGTCGAGGATGATGTATTTGGCGCCGTTGGCCGCGGCAAAATCGATGTAATATTTGAAAGTAGGCGTGTTCATGCCTGCCACAAAGTCAACACCTGTAATGTTGTAATCGTTCCACCAGTCCCACGAAACCTGTCCGGGAACAATCCACGAGGGATCGGCAATGCTCGATGGAGCAGCCAGTTTCTGCACAATATCGTTGTTAAGCAGTTCCTTGTCTTCCCTGCTGATGGCCAGCACCCTCCAGGGAAAAGCGCGGGTACCGTTTACTTTGGCAATAAAATCAGCCCTTTTACTTGGAATGCGGTTCATGTTTTCATATCCCCCAACCTTCACTTCAAGCGGATAGGCAGCATACACTCCTTTAAAACCCATCTTCGTTTCATTCAAATTGAGGAACATGCCGGGGTAATCTTCCAGATCGGCTTCCATGATCACCACTTTTTTTCCCTTACCCACATCGACCAGCAAAGGCAGAATGGCCAGTGAATCGGTTTTAAATTCTGAAATTTTCTGTTCGGTGTATTGCGATTCAAACGAGGCATTGAAAATTTCGCCCCCACGGTAATCCCACAAATATGGGATGAAGGCTTCATGATCGGCCGGGAAATTGAAATTGGCCACCTCGTTCTGGATGAAAAGTGTGTCCTTTCGATGAGTGACGAAGCGATAAGCCACGGCATCGTTGTACACCCTGAATTCGACATCAAAATCATTTTTAAACTTCAGTGTTAGCTGGGTATAATGATCCTGAACCACGGCTTTCCGGTAGTTGATGGCCTGAAAAGAATTGTTCATCTGCTGAATTTTGGAGGTTTTCAAACTTGAATGTTGCCCCAACACTTCGCCATTGCTCAGCTGCAGCGCAATGGCCGATGGTTGGATAAGGGTTTCGCCATCCAATTTTACCGACCAGGTAAGCTGATCAACAGTGGCTACCAACAACGCAATTTTACCGTTGGGCGATTGCACTTCAAGGTTCTTGGCCTGAGCAAGGTTGAACCCGAGCAAAGCAATCAACAAGATGCATAGAATTTTTTTCATGGTTTCAGGTTTATTAAACATACAAATCAAACAATATTGCAGCAAATAAATGGGTATTGTTTGTTGCCGATCGAAGTATTTTTCGTTATTCCTCCCAACGGTAAATGTTTCATTGCTGAATGATATTTGTTTGCTGAATGATTTACGGAATAAAACAAGCCAAAATCCGTATAAGCCCAGAGGGGCTAATGTATCGATTTAGCGCTCGATCATTACTTTTTGACTGGATTTGGTCATTACCCTTTAAAAAGAATTCAAACTACAACTGATTTGTTTTTCGTGAGAACAAATTCTGACGTATCTTCATTCTTTTTATTAGCAATCACAAAACTCACATGTGGCATACTAAAACAACTGACAATGTGTTCTCCGAACTAAATGTTGACCCCACAACTGGTCTCTCGGAAGAAGAAGCAAAAAAACGGTACGAAAAATTTGGTGCCAATAAACTGCAAGGGAAGAAAAGCAAAAGCCTTTTTCAAATGTTCATTGCCCAACTTCGCGATTGGCTCATCTATGTTTTGTTTGCAGCAGTTGTCATCACAATTTTCATGGGTGAATACATCGATGCCATTATCATTGTGCTGGTAATCATCATCAATGCTGTACTTGGAGTGGTGCAGGAAGTGAAAGCCGGGAAAGCCATTGAGGCCCTCCAGAAAATGGCATCTCCCAAAACACTGGTCCGCCGCAACGGAGAAGTAAAAGAGATCGAATCAGCCTTTGTGGTTCCCGGCGATGTGCTCATCCTGGATGCCGGCCGTTATATTTCGGCCGATGTACGCTTGTTTGAAGCAGCCAATTTACAAATCGAAGAATCATCGCTTACCGGCGAATCGGTTGCTTCCGAAAAAGATGCAACTGCTTTGTTCGACAAATTGAATACCCCGGTTGGCGATCGTTTAAACATGGCATTCATGTCCACCCTGGTCACCTATGGCCGTGGTAGTGGAGTGGTTGTCAGCACGGGTATGAATACCGAAGTGGGAAAAATCGCCCACTTTATCGACAACGAAGTAGAAGGAAAAACGCCCCTGGAATTGCGTCTCGACAAACTGGGAAAAACACTGGGGAAATTAGCCATTGCCATTTGTGTCGTCATATTCATTATTTCGTGGGTTCAGGGCAGAAATTTGGCCGACATGTTTCTTATTTCCGTTTCGCTGGCAGTGGCGGCCATCCCCGAAGGTTTAGCGGCCATTGTTGCCGTGGTGCTGTCCATTGGGGTAACCATCATGTCAAAAAAGAATGCCATTATCAAAAGGCTTCCGGCCGTTGAGACACTGGGATCGGTCAATGTGGTGTGCACTGATAAAACCGGCACCCTCACCCAAAACAGGATGACCGTTGTAAAATACTTCAATGCCGATGGTGAATTTACTGTTGAACGCGATGCCAGGAATGAAGCATCGAACGATGCCATTTTACTGGCAAAAGCCATGATACTTTGTTCCGACGCTACTTACGAAAACGGACAGGGTACGGGTGACCCCACCGAAATTGCCCTCTTGCTTTTGGCCGATGATTTGGGAATTGACCGTAAAAAATTGAATACCGAAAATAAACGAGTTGCCGAGTTCGCCTTCGATTCGGATCGAAAACTGATGTCGACCCTCACCAAGGCAAATGGGAAACTGACTGTTCAGACCAAAGGCGCCATCGATAATTTGCTGAAGATCGTCAGTCACATTCAGGAAAGCGGAAGAGTTGTACCCATTACAAAAGAGCATAAAGATCGCATCAATGCCGCCACTGAGAGCATGACCGGCAATGCACTCCGAACCCTGGGTGTAGCCTACAAACCGGTCGATTCTGTCATTGACAAAACTGACATGGAGAAGGATTTGATCCTGCTGGGTGTGGTGGGCATGATTGATCCTCCCCGAACCGAAGTGAAGCCTTCCATACAGCAAGCAAAGGATGCAGGCATTACCACCATCATGATCACCGGCGATCATAAAAACACCGCCTTTGCCATTGCCCGTGACCTGGAAATTGCCGAAAACATTGAACAAGCCATTACCGGACTTGAAATGGATGCCTTAAGCAATGAAAAATTCAGTCAGAACATTTCAAATTACCGGGTGTTTGCGCGCGTTTCGCCCGAGCACAAGGTGAAAATAGTGAAGGCACTGAAATCAAATGGCAACATAGTTTCGATGACCGGCGATGGCGTAAACGATGCCCCTTCGCTCACTGCTGCCGATATTGGTGTAGCCATGGGAATTACCGGCACCGATGTGGCCAAGAATGCTTCGGACATTATCCTGACCGACGATAATTTTGCCACCATTGTTTCAGCCATTGAACAGGGGAGAAACATTTACAACAACATCAAAAAGTCAGTAATATTTTTGCTGACTTGCAATTTAGGTGAAGTGATTGCCATGTTCGCCTCCCTTATGGTGGGCTGGGAAGCTCCATTGATCGCCACCCAACTATTATGGATCAATTTAATCACCGACTCCCTGCCCGCTGTGGCCCTGGGCGTTGATCCGGGCGATCCCGATGTGATGAAAGAGCAACCCCGTAACCCCAAAGAAAGTTTCTTTGCCGGTGGAGCAGGTTTTCGCACCATTTATGGAGGAATACTCATTGGTGCTTTAACCATTTTTGCTTTTTGGTTTGGTTATTACGAACACGGATTCACTCCTTTTGAAAAAACAGTTCCAGTTGAAGTGGTGGAATATGCCCGAACAATGGCTTTCATGGTATTGATTGCCAGCCAGCTGTTCTTCTCTTTGTCGTTGCGTCATCCTCTCAAATCAATTTTTAAAATTGGGCTTTTCTCCAACAAATACCTTGCAGGTGCCATTGTGTTGGGTTTGGTTTTGCAATTGATAGTGATTGGAATTCCTGCCATGCAGAATGCATTCAAACTTCAAAACCTCGATGTATACGGATGGATGATGGCCATTGCATTGGGCTTGAT
>JAFGVJ010000060.1 GCA_016938055.1 Prolixibacteraceae bacterium | reverse complement strand
GGTTCCTGTTCAAATTCAATGATCCACTGATGGCAACCTTTGTGGGAGGCATCCATAAAGACTGGTCCGGCAGAGTATTCGCTGATGATTGCCTTGTGTGTTTTGCAGGCGGCCTGTAAACCCTTGGTCGCATTGTCGATGATTAACTCTTCGCCGAATGCATTGATGAAATGGCGGGTGCGGCCGGTAATTTTGAACTTAAACGGATATTTACGGGTGAATTTCACGGTATCGCCAATGATGTATCGCCATAAACCCCCGTTGGTTGAAATGACCAGGGCATAGTTGATACCGGGTTCAACCTCGCTCAGGTTGATGGCTCTCCGGTCTTCATTGTGGAATTCGTCCATGGGGATGAATTCGAAATAAATACCATTGTCGAGCAGCAGTAACATATCGTCCTGATCGAGTTCATTTTGCAGGCCGAAGAACCCTTCCGAAGCATTGTAAGTATTCATGTAATGCATCTTGTCCGAGGGGATGAGCTTCTCGTATTGTTCGCGATAGGGCTCAAAGTTGATGCCGCCATGGGCAAACACCTCGAGGTTGGGCCATACTTCCAGGAGGTTATTTTTTCCGGTGGTTTCCAATACTTTTTTGATGAGCACCAAAAACCACGATGGTACTCCCGAAAGACTGGTAATGTTTTCGTGAATGGTGGTCTGGATAATTTTTTCGATTTTTTCTTCAAAATCGGGGATCAAAGCAATTTCGGTAGGTGGTGTAGTCAAAAACTTCGACAAGAAAGGCAGATTTTGTAACATCACCGCAGAAAGGTCGCCGGTACGGGAAAATTTGTTCAGACTGCTAACCTTGTGACTGCCACCTATGGTCAGGTTTTTTCCTTTCAACACATTGGTTTCAGGATAATTTCTGATATAATGGGCAAAAACATCGATCGACGAACGGTAATGGCATTTTTTAAGAGACTCTTCGCTGATGGGGATGAACTTGCTTTTGTCGTTGGTGGTCCCCGACGATTTGGCAAACCATTTGACCCGGCCCGGCCAGAGGATATTTTTTTCGCCGGCAATCATTCTTTCGATGGGACCTTTCAATACTTCGTAGTCAGTAAGGGGCACCTGCTTTGCAAAGTCACTGCTTGTCCTGATTTTTCCAAAACCATATTGCTTTCCCCATTCCGTTTTTCGTGCACGGCGAAGCAGTGTTTTCAATACTTCTTCCTGTTGCTCAATGGGGTATTTGCTGAAATATTCGTACCTCCTGTAGCGAAGGGTGAATAGTTTCTGTACACTTCGGTTGAACAATCGCATCATGTCCGGTTTTGGTTTTCAAGCTTTTTAGATCCGTGAAGGGAAGAATTCTCTATCAAAGAATAGTCTTTTGCTGTTTTGAAAAGTTTCATTCAGAACAGTTTAGCCATTTCCCATTTTATCTTCAATTCAAACGCAAAATAGTAAAAAAAAGTCTCAATTGAATTGTAATGTCGTAATCCCTTTTATTTTTGTAATGAACATTCAACTGAAAGCCATGAATTACATTGACATCATCATTATTTTGATCCTGATCGGATCGGCCGTTAGCGGTGCGCAGAAAGGATTTATTTACGAGGTAGCTTCGCTCATTGCCCTCATAGGGGGTGTTTGGGGAGCCATCAGGTTCTCACATGCCACCGAAACATTTCTTGTTCAACGGATGGACATCACCAACAATCACATCAACATCATTGCTTTTGTCATCACTTTTGTCGTCATCATTGTGCTGGTACATTTGTTGGCCAAAGCTATTGAAAAAGCGCTTGAAACTTTTGCTCTGGGAGGAGTGAACCGGATTCTCGGGCTTGTTTTCTCTGTTTTTAAAAGCATATTTATTCTGGGTATCCTGGTCATCATCATTGAAAAAATTGATGAAACGCTGCCATTTATACCCGAGAAAGCGGTGCAGGAATCGCGATTTTATGAACCCCTCAGCCTGATGACCATCAAAACATTTCCTTTTATTCAGGGATTGATGGAGGATTTGAAAGACGAAAAACCAGCAGACGAAAAACCTGTTGCGATGCTTTGAGCTGGTCCGATGAGGGTTTCATGTTGCTGAACCATGTCAGTTTAGCATGCTCTTGTGTTCCTGTTCCAATCTTATCTTTTGATCATGGTGGGACAATTTTGTGTGATTGCGCGTTTTTAGAATCCTTTCAAATGTTACATTTGCCCTTTGTTTATGTTTGACCATCAATTATCCATCATGAATTTTGTAGAAGAATTAAGCTGGCGCGGGATGATCCATGATATCATGCCGGGAACCGAAGAACAGTTGAACAAAGAGATGACATCGGCTTATGTAGGAATTGACCCCACTGCCGATTCACTTCACATTGGGCACCTGGTAGGGGTTATGATGTTGAAACACCTGCAAATTGCCGGTCACCGGCCCATTGCCCTCATTGGTGGCGCTACCGGTATGATTGGTGACCCTAGCGGAAAATCGCAGGAACGAAACCTGCTTGATGAGCCAACGCTCAGACACAACCAGTCCTGTATTCAGCAACAACTGGCACGCTTTCTCGATTTCGATTCCGACGCTCCCAACGCCGCTTTACTGGTCAATAATTACGATTGGATGAAGGACTATACCTTCCTCGAATTCATTCGCGATATCGGAAAAAACATCACGGTGAATTACATGATGTCTAAAGACAGTGTAAAGAAACGCCTGGGCGATGAGTCGAAAACCGGCATGTCGTTCACCGAATTTACTTACCAGTTGGTGCAGGGCTTCGATTTTCTTCACTTGTACAAAACACATCACTGCCGTTTGCAAATGGGCGGTTCCGATCAGTGGGGAAACATCACCACCGGTACCGAGTTGATCAGGCGCAAAGAACAGGGCGAAGCTTTTGCCCTTACTTGCCCGCTGATTACCAAAGCCGACGGAACAAAATTTGGTAAAACCGAAGCTGGTAACGTTTGGCTCGATACCCATCTCACTTCGCCTTACCAGTTTTACCAGTTTTGGCTGAATACTTCCGATGAAGATGCCCAGAAATACATCAAGATCTTCACCCTTTTGAAAAAGGAAGAAGTTGCGACATTGATTGCTCAACACAACGAAGCACCTCACTTGCGCCTGCTGCAGAAAAGACTGGCCGAAGAAGTGACCACCATGGTGCATTCCAAAGAAGCCCTCGACGCGGCCATTGAAGCTTCACAGATTTTGTTTGGAAACGGTACGGCCGATCAGCTGAAAAAGCTCGACGAAAAAACCTTTCTGGCCGTTTTTGAAGGTGTTCCCACTTTTACGCTTGCAAAAACACAGCTCGAAACCGGCATCAATGTGATGGATTTACTGGCCGAAACCACCTGTATTTTCCCTTCGAAAGGTGAACTCCGCCGAACCATTCAGGGGAACGGGCTGAGCCTGAACAAGGATAAAGTCACCGACATGAATTTGCTTGTTAATCAAGACTTTCTGATTGGCGGAAAATACTTGCTGGTGCAGAAAGGGAAAAAGAGTTATTTTTTAATCATTGCTGAATAATATTCAGGCATTTTCAACGTTGAACAGTTTGGACTAACGAACCTAAAATCTATGGATAATTTTTTTGATAATCAAAGAATTCTGAAGGCCGTTTGGAAGTGGAAGATCCACATCATCATTGTATTGGCTGTAACCATTGTACTTTCTGCCATCATTTCGGGACCATTGTTCATTGAGCCGAAATTTAAATCGCTTGCCCGCATTTACCCCGTGAACATTTCTGAAGCCAGTGAAGAGTCAGAAAGTGAACACCTGCTGGAGATTTTGCAGTCAAGTGAAATCAAGTTTAAGGTCATTGAAGCTTTCCGTTTGTACGATGTTTACAAAATCAGCAAGGACGAAAAATTGTATCAAACCTACATGCTGTATGAGTACGATCAAAACATTAGCTACAAGAAAACCGAGTTCGATGCACTCGAAATCAAAGTGCTTGATCCCGATCCGGTAAGAGCCTGCGCGATTTGTGATTCCATTATTGTTTACCTGAACAACCTGGTACATGAACAGCGTTCAGTAAAACACGTTGAATTTGCCCAAATCAATAAGGTGAGCCTCGACCGGAAGAAAGCCGAAATTGATTCCTTGAATCAGTTGATTGATAACATCCGTCAGGAAAATGGAATTATTGATTACTTTCAGGTTGAAATGGCTACCCAGGGTTTGATGGATGCAGCTGCCAGAGGGGGTGATCGCCGTCCGGCACAGGAAATGCTCAACAAGCTGGTTGACAAGGGGGGGGAACTCAGGAAACATCAGGAAATGTTGGAGCAATATGAAATAGCTGCTGATACCCTTCAGTTGCGCTATGATTATAACCTGGCCATGGCCCAGCACCAAGTATCCTATTCACGCATCATTGAACGTCCTTTTGTGGCTGATAAAAAAGCCTACCCCATCAGGTGGCTGATTGTTTTTCTGGCAGCATTTACCGCCGGTTTTATTTCACTCATTGCCGTTTCGTTGATCGAATATTTTCGTGAAGTTAAGTGATCGCTATACCAAGATTCCCGCTCAGTGGATCAGGCTTTTTCTGTTTTATGCCTTCTCGTTTGCCTTTGTATTGCTGAACGCCTGGCTATTACTGAAGAAGGACACCTTGTTGGGGGTAGCGGTACCGGTGATTTTTGCCATTCTGTTAACGGCTGTTTTCTCCTACAAACGGCTGATCTGGCTGACGGTTTTTTTAACCCCACTTTCCATCCAGCTTGAAGAGCTCTACTATGGTTTGCCATTCGACATGGCCATTCCCACCGAGCCTTTGTTGTTTGGGATATTGATTTTGTTTGCATTTTCACTGGCCCAGGGTCACCGGCTCGACCGAAGAGTAACAAGCCACCCTGTTGCGCTGGTCATTTATTTTTACCTGGGCTGGATTGCCCTTACTTCAGTGACCAGTACTTTACCGCTGGTATCAGTGAAATACCTGTTGGTGCGGATCTGGTACATTGTTGTTTTCTTTTTCATGATGACCTATTTGTTCAGGAACCAGAAAAAGATGGAACAATTTGTATGGCTCTTTACCATCGCATTTATTCCGGTCATTGTGTACACCATTACCAGGCATATTCAAATAGGGCTGCACGATAACAATGCTGCTCACTGGGTGATGGATCCGTTTTTTAATGACCATACTTCATACGGAGCGGTTTTGGCCATGCTCATTCCTTTTTTGCTGGGCTTTTCTTTTGCAAAATGGATCAAGCTGGATTACAGGGTCTTGATTTGGGGACTGTTGTTCTTTTTTGTTTTGGCCGAGATCCTTTCATTCTCAAGGGCTGCCTGGCTCAGTCTGTTTGCTTCTTTTGGAATATGGGTCATCCTCAAGCTAAAAATCCGGTTCAGGTCCCTGGCCATTACCGCCATCAGTTTGTTGTTGATCATTTTTGCTTTTCAAAAGCAGATACTGATGAAACTGGAACAGAACTCTACCGATTCGTCCAATAACCTGATGGATCACCTGAACTCAATGACCAATATTTCAACCGATGCTTCGAACCTGGAACGGATCAACCGTTGGCAGTGTGCCATTGCCATGTTTCAGGAAAAACCATTCTTTGGCTGGGGTCCGGGTACCTACGCCATGAACTATGCCCCTTTTCAACTAACAAGTCAGCGAACCATTATCAGTACCAATGCGGGTGACGGCGGAAATGCCCACAGTGAATACCTGGGAGCCCTGGCCGAGATGGGTTTGGTGGGGATGCTTTCGTTTCTGTTTTTGGTGATTGTTGTGATGTACACGGCCATCAGGGCCTATTCCCGATCGGATGATAAAAGGATTAAAACCATTTTGATGTCAGCCATGCTGGGGCTGTTTACCTATTATATCCATGCCTTTTTGAACAACTTCCTCGATACCGATAAGGCAGCCGTACCCTTCTGGGGATTTACCGCCATGATTGTGGTACTGGATATTTATACCCGTGAACAAAAAAGCCTCGATTCTGCAGTGACAGCTCCTGAACAACCGGTTTAATTGTCAACCTGCTTATTCCTGATAAACCAGGGTGCCAATTTTCCCGCCTGTGAGAACCTTTTTAAGGTTGCCCGGGGTATCCATATCGAACACGATGATGGGCATGTTGTTCTCCTTACACATGGTAGTGGCTGTAAGGTCCATGATTTTTAAGCCGCGTTTGTATACCTCGTCGTAGGTGATTTTGTCAAAACGGATAGCATTCGGGTTTTTCTCCGGATCATCGTCGTAAATACCATCCACACGGGTGCCTTTCAGCATCACATCGGCCTGGATTTCAATGGCCCTGAGGGCCGAAGCCGTATCGGTGGTAAAAAAGGGATTTCCCGTACCGGCAGCCATGATGGCCACTTCGTTCTGACGCAGGGCATCAATGGCCTTTTGCTTGGAGTACATCTCGCCAATGGGTTCCATCTTGATGGCGGTAAACAGGCGGGCAGTAACGCCCTTGCGTTCCAGCTCCGATTGCAGGGCCAGGCTGTTGATCACCGTGGCCAGCATGCCCATCTGGTCACCTTTGACACGATCGACTCCGGCAGTTTCCCCGCTGATACCACGGAAAATGTTCCCGCCGCCTATCACAATGCCAACCCTGATGCCGGTGTTGACGATTTCCTTGATCTGTTCAGCGTAACTCTTCACCTTTTCGGCATCGATGCCGTATCCTTTTTCGCCCATTAACGATTCGCCCGAAAGCTTTAACAATACCCGTTTGTATGGAGTGATCATAGCTTAAATTTTTTTTTAAAGATAAGGATTTATGCGAAAAGCAGCTTCAATGGACTACAAAGCGCCTGATGGTGATTCCTTTTTTGGCTGTTGTTAGCCGAAGCAGGTAAATCCCTTTTTGATAGCCCGAAACATCGATGCTGAGGAACTTTCTGTCCAAATGATTTTTTCCGGCAAGCATTTTACCCGAGGCATCGAAAATCAAGTAATTGCTGATGAGCTCATCTGATTGAATGTTCAACAAAGTGCTAACCGGGTTGGGATAAATTGAAAGGGCATCGTTCAAGTTTTCTACGGAGTTTCCGCCACCCGAAGCACTGTAAATTATCGCAGTTTCGTCGAAATATTCTTTGGCCAATTGTTGATCGTGAAGGATGAGGGTATTTTCATCGTTGCGACTTTCGGCCGAGGCCGACCAGTTGTGGGTTCCGGTAATCACCAGGGGGTCCGATTCTGGATAATCATAATCGACCACGGCAAATTTGTGGTGAATGGTAATGTCGTCGGGCCAGCTCAAACCGGTGGGATTGGTAAAATCAATCACATCGAGGCC
>JAFGVJ010000341.1 GCA_016938055.1 Prolixibacteraceae bacterium | reverse complement strand
ATCTGGCCATCAAGCATACTTTTGAAGAACGTTACGAAACGCTCTTTAACATTGGATATGCCTACGAGCAAATTGCCGATTATACCAAAGCAATTTCATTTTTCGAAGAAGTGGTCAAGCACGATCCCGTTCATGAAGAAGCCATGTATGAACTGGCCTTTTGCTATGAAAAGTTAGGACAGAATGAACAAAGTATCGCCTTTTACGATCGCTACCTCGATATTGAGCCTTACTCAGATTCAGCCTGGTTCAACCTGGGCATTTTGTATACAAAAAACGAAGAACTGGAAAAATCGGTATGGGCTTATGAATTGGCCCTGGCCATCAATGAGGACTTTCCAAATGCATGGTTCAACCTGGGCCATTCATACATGATGCTCGAAAACTATACGGAAGCCATCAGTGCTTTCGAACAATTCCTGGTGTTTGAATCGGACAATGACGACATTCTGTGTTTCATAGCCGATTGTTACCTGGGCTTGGAGTTCGATGACAAGGCAGTGAAGTATTATCGCAAAAGCAGCAAAATCAATCCGCTCAATGCTAAGGCATGGTATGGGCTGGGGCTGATTGAAAAAACCCGTGTGAATGACAAACAGGCTATCATTTATTTTAAGAAAGCCTGCAAAATTGATGAGGAAAACAGCGTTTACCATTATACATTTGCCTTACTAGCCAGTGAACTAAAACGTTACCGCGAAGCCACCGACTCGTTTGAAGCTGCCTGTGAATTGAATCCGCTTGAGCTGGATTACTGGCTGAGTTATGCCGAAATGCTTTACAAGCGCGGCATGGTCGTTTCTGCCATTGAAACACTGAAAATTGCAGCTGAATTTCATCCCGATAATTCAATGATCAACTATAGGCTGGCAGCTTATTTTCTCGAAACGCAAAATGAAAAAGATGCCACATTGCACTTACAAAAAGCGCTTGAAGCCGACTATGAAAACCATCACTTTTTTTACGACAGTTATCCCGAAGCAATCAATGTAGAATCGATGGTCAATTTGATCAAAAAACACAAAACCATCGATTTCAAATAGTTACCAACTATTTTTTTTGCCAAAATCTTTATTCATCGTATGAACAAGTATCTCACACTTTTTTTGAAAGGAATTGGAATGGGCGCTGCCAACGTGGTTCCGGGTGTCTCGGGTGGTACCATAGCCTTGATTACCGGCATTTTTGAACCCCTGATCGATGCCATCAAATCCTTTAATCTAAAAGCAGCTCAATTGTTGTTAAGTGGAAAAATCAAAGCATTTGCCCAACACATCAGCCTCGATTTCCTGCTGGCTGTATTTCTGGGTGTTGCCGTAAGTATTCTTACACTGGCCAGGCTTTTTGGGTATTTACTGGTCTACCAACCTGTATACATTTATGCCACTTTTTTCGGACTGATACTGGCTTCGGTTTATTACGTAGGCAAAACAATTGAAAAGTGGAATTTTCCGGTTATCCTGGCCTTCATATTGGGTACTGCCATTGCCGTAATCCTCACTTTTCTGAAACCTGCCAGTGAGAACAGCTCATTGATTTACTTATTCATTTGTGGCATAGTAGCCACTTGCAGCATGATACTTCCCGGCTTATCGGGATCCTTCGTGCTGATTCTGATGGGTAATTATCAACTGGTGATGATCGATGCGGTGAATGACCTGAATATTAAAATACTTTTACCCGTGATTGTTGGTGCTGTGATAGGATTATTACTCTTTTCAAATTTACTATCATGGGTTTTCAAACATTATAAAAATCAGACCATCGCAGTACTGACAGGGTTCATTCTTGGATCCATCGGGGTACTATGGCCTTGGAAAGAAGAACAATATGTAACCAGTGATACCGGAGCTTTTGTCATGAAGGATGGCGATAAAGTGGTGGAAGGTTATCAATGGCTGATGCCTGATGGCTTTTCCAACGAAGTCATCCTTGCTATTGCGTTGATGCTGCTGGGAATTTTTATCATTTGGGGAACAGAATACCTGGCTTCCCGTAAAACTAATTGAACAATGAAAACATTTGGATTAATCGGATTTCCGCTCGGACACTCCTTCTCTAAAAAATATTTCACTGAAAAATTCGAACACGAAGGCCTCAGTGATCATCAGTATGTGAATTTTGAAATTGACTCCATTGCCAAATTCCCTTCCATTTTTGATCTGCACGACAACATATGTGGTTTAAACTGCACCATTCCATACAAGCAGCAAATCATGACTTTTTTGCATGAGATTGATGAAGCAGCATCGCAGGTTGGAGCAGTGAATACCATCAAACCAATTACCACTCACGAAGGATTGAGGCTGAAGGGTTATAATACAGACATCATTGGCTTTGAACGTTCATTAAGCCCGCTCCTCAATGAAAAACATCGAAAAGCCCTTATACTGGGAACCGGAGGGGCTTCCAAAGCGGTAAAATATGTACTGAGAAAACTTGGAATCGACTATCTTTCAGCCTCTGTTGAGCCCGATCTCTTTGAACACGAAATCAGGTACAATAACATTTCGGAAACCATGATCAAGGAAAGATTACTCATCATCAATGCCACGCCCCTGGGTACTTTTCCCAACACCGATCAATGCCCTGCCATTCCTTACAAAGCCATTGGCCCCGATCATGTACTTTTTGATCTGGTGTACAATCCTGCTGAAACCCTTTTTATGAAAAAAGGAACTATCCAGGGTGCTAAAAGCAAAAATGGCTTGGAAATGCTACATGAACAAGCCAATGCTGCCTGGGAAATATGGAATGCCTAAAATTTATCCATTGATTTTTTCAATGAAAACATTGCTAAATAAGCATTTATTGCCTCGCTGGAAACTATCAGAAATTGACTTTTTACAATCTTTTTGAACTTTTCCCTGAAAGTTCGAATCAAAATACATGAACCCGAAAAAATATTTTTCGGGTATTTCATTTTTCAAAAGTGATTAAATGTTTTAATGACTTTTGTCATGTTTATTGGATGATAGTTAGTATTTATCTGTTTTTCTGAATATTAAGCCAATGTCACAGCATTGTTAGAGTCAACAGAAAATTAAAATTTGATGGAATAAGAATTGAATTTACTCTACAAAATATGTTGATTCACAGAAATATTTTGTCCGTTCGTCACAATAAATCTCATTTTTTACTATATTTGATTCGATCAAAGATTTAAGGGAAAGTTGAAATTAAACTGGTTATTAAGCGTACTGTTTTCTTTCTCTTCCCAATGTTTTCAAAAGTAGTTCGAGAGTAGATTTTGACTTAAAAAATTGAACAATGGGAAAA
Organism: Prolixibacteraceae bacterium; assembly: GCA_016938055.1. GTDB lineage: Bacteria > Bacteroidota > Bacteroidia > Bacteroidales > Prolixibacteraceae > Roseimarinus. The sequence continues at coordinate 525 of JAFGVJ010000341.1, read as the reverse complement.
TTGCATCTATTGGTGGCTTTGTTGGTACTCTTATCTATTCATACCAACGTTTTTTCCAAATCACTTGGAAACTTTAAGCACTACAAGCAAATCACCGACAAAGAAATACTGATTGAAACCACCAATGGTTCACAAGTATTGGTTTCGGCCTATAACAATTTTGCCATTGGAATCACTTCAGTGAGTAACAGCAGTTCGCTACAACTCACATCGCCCCGTGAAATAGCTTCACGTTCGGACCTGAATGGTTCCATCTATGTGGAAGAACTCGACGAATTAATGCAGATTACCACCACGAACAACGATGGTATGGTGATCAGAATTGAAAAAAATCCGTTACGGTTCACCTACATTCAAAAAATAAATGCTGAACCCATGTTCGAACAATTATCGGCCATCAAATTCAGTAACAAATCGAACAATATTTTATTTTCAGTTGCCGAAAACGAAGAACTGAAACTGGTGACCAGCAACAATCACGAATCGAACACCATGAACATTTTGAATGGTGAGGTGGTAAAATTT
>JAFGVJ010000059.1 GCA_016938055.1 Prolixibacteraceae bacterium | reverse complement strand
TTCTCGTCGTTACGCTGGGAAGTGACCGAAGAAAGCAATTTCGGGATTACCTCACGATTCTTTAATGACCGGTTGTCTGTTGAAGCCGATTATTATGTCCGCGATACCAAGAATGCGGCCATCAATGTGACCATCCCCTCGGTTGGTACAAGTGTTCTGAAAAATGTAGGGGTTATTCGAAATTCAGGTTTTGAACTGGCGGTGAATTGGAGAAACAAGGTTTCAAATGATCTGAGCTATAGCGTGGGAACCAACCTTTCTACCCTGAAAAACCAGGTAATGGATTTATACGGACAACAATACATCGACGGAGGATCAGCCGAGTTCCGCCAGCGTTCGATGATTGGTGAACCGGTGCTGGCATTCTTTGGGCGCAAAGTTGTTGGCGTTTATCAAAACGAAAACGAAATTCTGTCTGACCCTGTTGCCATTGACAATGGTCTGGTTCCCGGTGATCTCAAATACGAAGACATCAACAACGACAGCAAAATTGATGATGACGACCGCGTTGTGCTTGGTTCCTACCTCCCAAGCCTGATGTACGGTGCCAACCTGGCCATTGTCTGGAAAAATTTAGAATTGTCGGCCAGTATGATGGGTCAGTATGGGAACAAAATCCTGAACCGAAAACGTGGTGAGCTCATCTGGACCAACGACGGTAACCTTGATGCCGATTTGGCCATCAACCGTTGGCATGGTGACGGCACTTCCGATAAATATCCATCTTCGGCAGGATTGCGAAAAGGATGGAACCAAAAAATGAGTAACTATTTTGTAGAGGATGGTTCGTTCTTCCGTGTTCAAAATATTCAACTGGCTTACAAGCTTGCCAACAAAAAAATTGCCGGATGGAACTTCCCTGAAACGAGAATATCCTTCACAGCTGAGCGCCCCTTAACGATATTCAAATACAACGGGTTCAGCCCTGAAGTAGGAAATGGGATCGATACACAAACCTATCCGATACCGGCTGTCTATACGCTGGGACTCAACCTTAAATTCTAATCCTAAAAACTGACAATTATGAAGTTCAAGAATAACAGATCAACATTCATTGTAATGGCAACGGTTGTATTGCTTTTGTCAGCTTGCCATGGCGTTCTGGACGAACCGGCAGAGAACCGTTCTTTTACTGAAGAAACCGATTATACCAACTCCGACAACATCATACTGCCTATGCTTGGTGCCTATGCTGCTTTCAACGATATGCAATGGGAAAATTTCCCCCTGATTGCTGTTCGTGGCGACGATGTGAATGCCGGTGGCCTTGGCGACCAGCAGGATTATGCAGCGACCGATAATTTCAGTTACAACAAAGACTACTGGATGTATAATTCGGTATGGCAAAACCTTTACAAGGACATTTTCACTTACTATTCAACCATCGAACAGGTTGAACTATACCGTGAAGCCGGTGCCAGTTCAATGCTAGCCGATCAGTACATTGCTGAATCGAAAGTGTTGAGTGCTTTCAGCTTACTCCACCTCACAAGGTTATGGGGGTCACTGTTGATCCCTTCCAGTTCAGATCCGTCGGAGCTGTTGGTGACTGAACTTTCATCAAAAGATGAAGTGATGCAGCACATAGCCGGTTTAATAGAGGAAGCACTCCCCTATTTGCCCGAAATACACCCCAACAAGCGGACCGATATCCCTGGTGGTGTCACAAAATACACTGCACTGGCCATAAAAGCCATGGCTGAACTGGAATTGAAAAATTATCAGGGCGTTGCAGAAGCGACCTCGCAGATTATCAGTTCAGGCCTTTTCACCCTGGAACCCGATTTCTACAATCTTTTCAAGCTAAAAGGAAAATTAAACAACGAAAACATTCTGGAAATGCAGTTTTCTGATTTCGGACAAGGTTCGGGAGATGCCAAAACCTACCTCTTTGCATTCTTCGGAACACAGGACTGGACACCGGCAGTGAAGGGTGCAGGCAGTGGCTGGGGTTTCTTTGAACCCAGCTTGAAGTACATCAAATTTATGCTCGACCGAAACGAGCAGGTACGGCTTGAAACCAGTGTATTGTTTACAAACAGAGGAATCAATGAAATCGAAAGCGATCCTTCATATGCTACCCTTCCATCGTGGATATCGAATACAACCCGCGAAGGCGATGTGATGAATGACTACGCACGGGCCTTATTCGCCAGCGGAAAACATTATCTGCCTTCCACCATGCTCACTGTAGGACGCACCGATTATGGCACCAATAAAAACTTAACCTGCATCCGTTATGCTGAAGTTTTGCTGATGCATGCTGAAGCCTTGACACAGGGTGCCACAAGTTCAGCAATGAGTGCCGACGATGCCGTCAATGCTGTCCGCGAACGTGCCGGATTAAACAGGCTTTCGGGGGTAAGCACAAAACAGGTAATGGATGAAAAATTTGCCGAACTGGCTATGGAATGGGGGATACGCTTCAGCGACCTGGTTCGAACAGGCGAATATAACGAGCTAAACTACGATGGCAGAACCTCTTTTGACGACAACAAGATCTTCCTGCCATATCCTCAAAATCAGATCGATTTGTTACCTGCTTTGAAAAGTGAATAAAACATATAAAACTCTAATCTTAAGGGAAATGAAGATATTTAGCAAAACAATAGCGATCATCAGTGCCTTACTGTTCACCGTTGCTTGTAACGAAGGCATCGATCCGATAAGCAAAGTTGATCCCGGCACTGATGAAACTGCACCGCAAATAACAGTAAACAATCCTAAAGAAGGGATGGAGGTCAAATCAGAAACCGATACCGCCAATTTACTGATTCAGTTTATAGTAAGCGATGATATTGAAATCGGTTCAGTGACCGTTTCTGTTGATGGTGTGCAGATAGCAGCTTACAATGAATTCATCGATTACCGCCGTTATCTGGGCGAAATAGATTACCTGGTTACCGAAGGGGAACATATGCTGACCATTGCTGCTACCGATCTGGAAGGTAAAAGCAGCACCCTCGATGTTCACTTCTTTAAAGCATCGGCTTTCCAGGCCTATGAGCCGGTATATCCAAACGAAACCTTATACATGCCATTCGATGGCGACTACCGCGACTATTTCAGCGGCACCAATGCAAACGTAATTGGCACTCCCGGTTTTGCCGGCGACAAGGTTTTTGGTGATAATGCCTATGCCGGTGCAAGCGATGCTTACCTGTTGTTACCAAGTGATGACCTTGAAACCGAAGAATTTTCGGCAGTGATGTGGATCAAACCCAATGCAGTGCCCGACAGGGCTGGTATCCTGGTAGTAGGGCCCGAAGATATAGCAAATCCCGGGGCCGAAAATCTGCGCACCAGTGGTTTCCGTTTCTTCCGTGAAGGGAGTGCTACCGAACAACGTTTTAAACTTAACGTAGGAACCGGCGATGGGGAATCATGGAACGATGGTGGCGTGGTAAATCCTTCTGATGGAGAATGGGT
>JAFGVJ010000340.1 GCA_016938055.1 Prolixibacteraceae bacterium | reverse complement strand
TGTCCAACAGTAATGTATTCCTGAAGGTTCAGGGCTTTGCGGGTAACAATCATTAAGGTAAGCACCATGGCAAAGCCAGAGAAAACCGCCCCGGCCACAAAGTAAGGCGGAAAAATGGTGGTATGCCATCCGGGAATCACCGAGGTGGCAAAGTCGAAACTCACAATGGTATGTACCGAAAGTACCAGCGGAGCCGCCAATCCGGCCAGAATGAGGCTCATGGACTCGTGGCGCTGCCAGTGCCTGGCCGATCCTTTCCATCCAAAACTCAGGAAATTGTAAGTCTTTTTCTTCCATACTGTCTTCATCCGGTCGCGAATGGTTCCCAGGTCGGGCAAAAGTCCCATGTACCAGAAAAGCAAGGAAACCAACAAATAGGTGGTGATGGCAAACACGTCCCACAACAAGGGGGAGTTAAAGTTCACCCACAGCTCACGGGTATTCGGATAGGGAAAAATGAAAAAGCCCAGGGGCAAACGACCCATGTGAATGAGCGGGAAAATTCCGGCACACATCACGGCAAAGATGGTCATGGCCTCGGCAGCACGGTTAATACTCGTCCGCCATTTCTGACGGAACAATAACAAAATGGCAGAAATAAAAGTACCGGCATGACCGATACCCACCCACCAAACAAAGTTGGTAATGCTCCATCCCCACCCGATGGTACGGTTTACGCCCCAGGTACCTGTACCAAACCAAATGGTATAGCCAATCATGGCAAAACCGAAAAGCATCACGGTAAATGACACACCAATGCCCAGGTACCAGAATTTACCCGGTTTGGCATGTATGGGAGCTGCAACATCGTTGGTGATGTCCTGATAGGACTTCTCGCCGTTAATTAATGGTTCTCTGACCGGAGATACGTACATAATCGTTGTTTGCTTACTTAGATTGTATTTCTGATTTTCGTCAAATATCCCACACTTGGAAGGGTATGCAATTCTTCCAGCAAGTGATAGTTCCGGGGATCTTTCATCATTTTGGCCACTTCGCTTTCGGGGTTGTTCACATCCCCGAATACAATGGCATCGGCACTACAAACCTGCATACAGGCGGTTTGCAGCTCGCCGTCGTACAAGGGGCGTCCCTCCAGTTTGGCATTCAGTTTTTTCTCCTGAATCCTTTGTACACAGAAAGAACATTTTTCGATGACCCCTTTGGCACGAACCGTTACATCGGGATTGTGCCGCATGCGGGTTAAGTCAAGGGTCATTCCTGCCGGATCGTGACGGTTGGCCGGAATGGCATCGGCACCGGTATAATCGAGCCAGTTAAAGCGCCGTACTTTGTAAGGACAGTTGTTGTTGCAATAACGGGTACCAATACAACGGTTGTAGGCCATCTGGTTCAAGCCTTCGCTGGAATGGTTGGTGGCAGCCACCGGACAAACGTTCTCACAGGGAGCATTGTCGCAATGCTGGCACATCACAGGCTGACGGACCACTTCGGGATCCGATTCCGGACCGCTATAGTAACGGTCAATCCTGATCCATTGCACTTCGTGAACTTTCAACACTTCGCTCTTACCAACTACTGCAATGTTATTTTCGGTGTTACAAGCCAGTACACAGGCACTGCAACCGGTACATTTGCTCAGATCGATGGCCATGGCCCACTTGTGACCCGGGTATTCGTGTTTGGGATACAGGGTGGTGGCATGATGCTCAACTTCCTCGTGCATTTCGTTCCCGGCATTTTTCTTCACCTGCCATTCTTTCAACGTTGCTTCGCGAACAATGGGGCGTCCTTCCTGCGACTGATGTCCTTGTACCAGGGCCAGTTTCTCAAAACCGCCGGTTTTCTCCATCAAAACATCTGAGCGTTGAAAAGTTCTAAAACCTTCGGCCTGTTCACTCAGGACATAGGCATTCACACCGGTAAGCAATTCCTCGGGAACACCGGCACGACGACCGTAACCAACAGCGATGGAAATGGTTTTTTCGGCCTGACCCGGCTGCACAAAGGCAGGAATCTCGATCGTTCCCAAGCGAACAATGTCACCGTTTTTGATGCCTTTTTCGCGAGCAAGCGATGGGGCGATGGATGCATAATTGTCCCAGGCAATGCGGGTGACCGGATCGGGACACTCCTGCAACCAGGGGTTTAGCGGACCATGTCCGGTGCCGATGTTGATATTTTCTGTGAGTTCTACCACAAAACCTTCGGAACCCGATGCCTTCGACAAAGCACTGAGGGAGGCTCTGAGGGCTTCGGCTTCAAAAGTTGTCAACACTGATTGTACCGGCAGTACCAATTCACTGTTCCTAACCGCATTGACCCAAAACCTTTCAGGATCTGTTTCGGCACTTTGCTGCGGGTAATATTGAGTTATCCAGTTCGCTTTGATGTAGTCGCGCCATTTAACAGGACTTCCCAACCAGCTCAACAAGCTTTCCTGGGCCTGGCGGGCATCAAACAAGAGATGCAGGGTGGGCTGAAGGATGGCCACGATACCGTTTTTATAGGATGCATCGTCCCAGCACTCAAGGTAGCCGGGCGATGGAAGTATGTATTGACATGTTTCGGTGGTTTCATCGGGCAAGGCACTCATCGAAACACTGAGTTCGGCTTGCTGAATGGCTGCTTTAATTTTTTCTGACTCAGGATGATTGTAAACCGGATTTACATCCCAGAAAATGACAGCACCCGGCTCGTGGTTCAGTAATTTTTCAAGCCACTGGTCGTTCCCCTTGAAATGATTGTAGGCACGGTCCCAGGTAATGGTTTTTCCGTTGTTGTTCAACAGGTAATTGATGGCATTCACCACCACCTGAGCATGTGGGTTGTTGTCGCCGCACACCACGAGTGAACGGCCTGCATTGGCTTCAAGGTCGGCAAGAACTGCAGCCAGTTTTTCAGTGATTTCACCAGCAGGAGGCTGGGTATCCATGACTTGATAACCACGTTTGGCAGCCAGGTGATTGTATAGGTAGATAAGAATTTTCCCAAATTCGTCGCGATCGGCCCTGATCCTGACATCGGCATTGGACCCGGTAAGCGACATACCTGCTTCGATCTGATAATGACGGTTCAGATCATTGCTTCCTTTTCGGAGGTCGCGGCGTTGGGCATACTGAGCTGAAAATTCAACAGGAGAAAGCCAGGTTCCCAGAAAATCGCAGCCAAGGCCAACAATGCATTCAGCCTTATCGAAATGATATTCAGGCAAAGCATCAACACCAAAAACAAGTTGATTGGCTGTTCGGTATCCATCCATGGGAATGGCGTCGTATTGGTGCCATTCGGCATTGTAGCGGGTAGCAAATTCTCCAATCAGTTTTTGTGTAGATGGACTAATTACTGTTGGGGTAACAAGCAGGATAGGTTTACCGGCAGCTTTGATTTCCTCCAGCTTTTGCACAATTTCCCGATCGGCCGATTGCCAGTCGATTTGGGCACCATCTTTTACAGGATGTTGGTAACGGTTTACATTGTAAACATCGAGTACCGATGCCTGCACCCTGCCACTGGTCCCTCGCGGGGTAATCACTGACTTGGGGTTAGGTTCCAGTTTGATAGGTCGGCTGTCGCGCACCTTGACCAGCACGCTGCAATATTCGTTCTGGTTAAAATAGGCCGATGCATAATAAACAGCTTTTCCCGGGGCTATTTCTTCGGGTTGAATAAAATATGGAATGGCCTTTTCAACCGGGCGCTTACAGGAAGCAATCAAGGCAGCCGAGGCGGTTCCAAGCCCCAAAACTTTTAAGAAATTTCTTCGCGAGGTGGGATCAAGGTTCACCATGGGTGTTTGCGTGATCCTTGCATCCTCCACGGTCTCGAACTCATCGAGAATGTGCCAGTATTTGTTTTCTTCACTCATCAAAATTGGGTTTGAAAAATGATTGTTTTATCAGCAAATTATTAATAATGACATTTTGAACACTCGTTGGCACCAATGTCGCTGGCCATGATGGAATCACGCATGCCCTGGCTCAGGTCCTTGTGGAATTGTTCAAAAGTATGATAGTA
>JAFGVJ010000339.1 GCA_016938055.1 Prolixibacteraceae bacterium | reverse complement strand
GGATCAGGCAGCTACGTTGGTAACTCAACCGTATCGCCCAGCAGTATCCAGCTCGATAACCTGAAATGGGAAAACGTATCGTCCATCAACAGCGGTTTCAACATCAACCTGTTTAAGGACAGGCTCTACCTCGAAGGCGACATTTATGCAAAAGTTACCACTGACCTTTTGTTCCGGAACTACAACATCCCCTATTCATCGGGTTTCAATAGCCTGGGCTATTTCAACGGGGGTGAAATGGAAAACAAAGGCTGGGAATTGATGGTCAATGGCAAACCTATCCGCCGGAAAGACATGATCCTTACCCTGTATTTTAACATCTCGCACAACGAAAATACCTTTACCAAGCTTCCGCAGAACTTTAACAACGAAAAATCAACCTCCATCCGTAACGGAGAATATCCGCAACGCATCGTGGAAGGTGAGCCCATCGGTTCGTTTTTCGGCTTTGAATACCTGGGTGTTTGGTCGAAAGATGAAGACGTGGTGGCCACCGATGCTGACAACAACATTTTATACGATGGTGAAGGCAAACCCATCCCGCTCACCTATGCCGGAACTTATACCTTCAAAGGTGGCGATGCCAAATACAGGGATCAAAACAATGACGGTAAGATTGACCTGGCCGATGTGGTATACATTGGCAACTCAAGCCCCGATTTTATGGGCGGTTTTGGTGCCTCCTTCGAATATAAAAACTTTGATGTTTCGGTGGGCTTTCACTACCGAACCGGATTCGACATCATCAACAAGGTGGCCATCGATACCGAAGGGATGAACAACAAGAACAACCAAAGTAAGGCCGTGTTACGCCGCTGGAGGGTCCAGGGGCAGGACGAACCCAACATGCTGCCACGTGCCTACGAAGGTCACCCGGCCAACAACCTGGGATCGGACCGTTACGTGGAACCCGGCGACTATCTGAGGTTGAACAACCTGAAAATTGGGTACAAAGTGCCCAGGGATGTTTGCGAAAAGCTGCACGTCAGCCGCATGAATTTGGCGTTTAGTGGACGTAAACTGCTTACATTCACCAAATATTCGGGCCAGGATCCCGAAATTGGACAGAATGCCAGTGACCCCTTCTGGATTGGGGTGGACCAGGCACGTACGCCACCTTCGCGCATGTACACTTTCAGTTTTTCGGTATTTTTCTAACACGACAATGCTTTGATTATGATAACGAAGAAATTCAAACAATTTTTCAAACCCGGTGCTGAAGTGCTAACTGGCCTTCGCTCCAGGCTCAGATACCTGATACTGGCAGTGGTGCTTCTTGCCCAACTGGGCTGTGCCGACTGGATGGATCTCCTACCACCAAGCGGTCTGACCCGCGAAGAATTCTGGAAAAGCAAGGAAGATGTGGAGGCCGTTCTCATGGGTACCTACAGTACTTTTGCTTCCATGGACAACCTCTTGTTCATTCATGGTGAAGCCCGCGGCGACATGGTCACGGATGATATCAACCTTGACCAAAACATTAAAAACATGATGATCGGGAATATCTATTCCGACAACTGGCTTTCCAACTGGGAAAACTTCTACAAAGTGATCAACTATTGCAACGAAGTGATCGAGAACGCTCCCGATGTTAAAGAAATTGATAAAACTTTTACCGACTACAAACTAAGGGGTTACATGTCGGAAGCCTACTTTTTACGTGGCCTGGCTTATTTTTATTTGGTTCGCATTTACAAGGATGTTCCTTTTATCACTACACCCAGCGAAACCGACGATGCAGAATTTTATGTTTCTAAAACAAATGGCGATGTCATCCTGGATTCCATATACAACGATTTGGAGTATGCCCGCAATTACCTCTCCGACGATTATATCTCCTTGATGGAGATCAAAGGAAGGGCCTCGCGCGAAGCCTGTGAAGCCCTGATGGCCGATATTTCACTGTGGCGCTTCGATTATCCGGCAGTGGTTGAACACGTCACCAACATCGAAATGTCGGAGAAAAAATTTGAACTGATGCCCAGTTCCCTTTGGTTCGAAATATATTACCCTGGTAATTCAGTGGAAAGTATTTTTGAGTTCCAGTTCGACGAACGCCAGAATCAACGCAACCAGTTGTACGGATTAACCAATGTGAACGCGAGAAACTTCGACCCCAGTCCTATTGCCATTCAGATGTTTGCACGTAAATACACGCTGGAACCCTTTCGTGGTGAAGACATTTCCATCAGAAAAAATTCCGAAACCGATTACTCCATCTGGAAATTTGTGGGCATGGCCCCCGATGGCAGTACCACCCGTTCGAGTGTGATCCAAAATTCGGCCAACTTCATTGTCTACCGTTTTGCCGATGTGTTGTTGATGAAAGCCGAAGCGCTATCACAAATGGGACAATACACCGAAGCACTGAACATCATCAACGACATTCGTACCCGCGCAGGAGTTCCGCTTATTGCCATCCAGAACTCGGCCGTGGCTTTCGAAGATGCCATTTTGGAAGAACGTGCGCTGGAACTGGCCTTTGAGGGAAAACGCTGGTTCGACCTGGTCAGAATGGGCCGACGCGACGATTATGCCCGGAAAGACAAATTGGTGGAATCCATTATCCGAAACGTACCTTCTACCCAGAAAAGAATTCTGGGATCTAAATTGACCAACCCGTTGGGCTGGTACATGCCAATTTATAAGACCGAATTGGAACGCAACTTAAACCTGGTTCAAAATCCATATTATAACCGATAGTATGATGAAATATTTTCAATACCTGATAGTGATTGCCGTTGTACTCCTTGGCTTCACCTCGTGTGATCCCGACGAGCCTACTGAGGCCAATTTTAAGGACCTCATTACTGAAACGGCATACGATTATATTGTTAAGAACGACTCGCTCTATTCAAAATTCCTGGCCATACTCGAAGCAGGAAGCCTTGATAAGACCATGAGCGCGTACAATCCCAACGGAAACGG